>CAMEYZ010000043.1 GCA_945947715.1 uncultured Clostridia bacterium
GATGAATTTGCTTCTGTCGTTTTCAAGGCCACGGTTGATGTCGGAAGTTTTAATAAAGTTCAAGAAGATCACTCCGTTTATATTGTATACTTATTATGTATATGAAAATCGTTAGTATTTTATACCACTATTATATAATATTACCGTTCATTTGTCAACAAAAAAATAAAGCGGTGCCAAAAAACCGCTTTATTGAAGTATCATTCCACAGAAATAATGTAATAATAAACAGGCTGAGCGCCGCTGATGAAGTTGACGTCCACAGAGCTTCCGAATTTGGAGACCATGTATTCACGCAGCTCGTCTGCTCTGCTTTCGGCAACGTCTGCGCCGTAGATAATGGTAACATATGAAGCGCCGCTGTGCATCAGCTTCTTTGTGACCTTATAGGCCGCCTTGTTGACGTTCTTTTCGATAACAGCCAGCTTGCCGTTTTCAAGTCCTAATATCTCGCCCTTTTTGATAGCATGACCGTCCATTTCGCTGTCTCTTGCGGCGAAGGTCACAAGTCCTGTTGCCACGTTTTCCATAGCACGAGTCATGTTGAGACGGTTAGAATCGAAGTCGCCATCTGCGTCGTAGTTGAGCATTGCGCTCATGCCCTGAGGGATAGTACGGGACGGGATAACGCATATCTTTCTTTCGGAGAGCTTCACAGCCTGTTCCGCAGCCATGATGATATTCTTGTTATTGGGCAGCACGAACACTGTTTCCGCAGGAACGGAGTATACCGCTCTTATAATATCGTCGGTGGAGGGATTCATAGTCTGACCGCCGCGGACGATGCAGTCCGCTCCAAGATTTTTGAACATCTCCTCGATACCAGAACCGTTAGCAACGACCACAAAGCCGAAGTCCTTCACAGGCTCTGCAGGAACGATGTTCTTTTCACGGGTGAGCTTTGCGTCCTTAGCCTTGTTTTCGTGCTGATAGCGCATGTTGTCTATCTTGAGATTGATAAGTGAGCCGAAGGTAAGCCCCTCTTCGATAGCCTTTCCGGGGTGATCTGTATGAACATGTACCTTGATGATATCGTCATCGTCAACAGCAACAACGCAGTCTCCGATAGTTTCAAGGAAAGCCTTCAACCGCGAAGCATCAGGGCAGCCGCTGTTTTTTCTGACGATAAATTCCGTGCAGTAAGTAAAGGTGATTATCTCATCGTCGAAGTCACCCACTGTGGTATTTGCTGCGGAGGCTCCGGTACTTCCAAGCAGTTCGGGGATAGTGCCGCCCTTGAATATTTCAAGCATGGCGTTCCAGATTATAGTAAGACCCTTTCCGCCTGCGTCCACGACCTTAGCCTTTTTCAGCACGGGAAGCTGGTCGGGAGTTTTCTCGAGAGCCTCTTCTGCGGCGGAGCAGATATCCGTCCAGAGGATAACAGGGTCATTTGTAAGCGCTGCCGACTGTGCAGCCTTTTCGGAGGCCACCCGGGCAACAGTGAGGATAGTGCCCTCGGTGGGATTCATAACTGCCTTGTAGGCGTCCTCAACGCCGAGAGCGAGAGCGTTCACGATATCATCGCAGCCTATCTCGTCCTTTCCGGAGAAGCCCTTTGCAAAGCCGCGGAAAAGCAGTGAGAGGATAACTCCTGAATTTCCCCTTGCGCCGCGGAGCATAGCCGAAGCGCAGATATCCGCCGCCTCGAAAGCGGAGATATCGTCAGGAGCGCCTGAAAGCTCTGTCATAGCATTGCTGAGAGTCATGGACATATTAGTCCCCGTATCTCCGTCGGGAACGGGATATACGTTAAGCTCGTCCACAGTGCGCTTCTGATTTGAAATAGTAATAGCCGCCGAAATAAAGGCGTTTTTAAGTAAAGATCCGTTTATCACGGGTATCATCCTTCCGTACCTTTATGATTTGATACCATCGACAAAAACAGTTATCTTGCCTACCTGAAGGCCTGTTTTATCCTCAATGGTGTACTTTATTTTATGTGATAGATTTTCCGAAAGAGCGGAAATATTGGTGCCGTAAAGAACGGTGATATGAACTGCGATGTAAAGCTTGCCGTTTCTCATTTCCACGGCAACGCCCTTGTCGTTGAAGGCGCCGCCCTTAAGAAAGCGGAAAAAGCTGTGGAATTTATCCGCAGCATTTAAGTCGGCAACACCAAAGCAGCCTGATGCGGTATATCTGACCAGATCGGAAAGATAGCTATAAGAAAGCTCCACCTTGCCGAGATAGCTGTCAATATTTACCATAATTAATCCTCCCTCCGCAACATATACAGATAAATATATTATAACACATATTCTTTGATATTTCAATAGTAATTTTATTCATTTCTAATAAAATCTGTTGACATAAAGTAAAAAATAATATATAATTGTGATATAAACTAAAGCACCTGCTTTTAAAAGCAGAAAAAGTCGGGAAAACCTTCCAAAGCTGTGATATAATGAGATCACAGTCAGGGAGATGAAGGGAGCTGATGTAGATGAACGGCTGGGTAGATGGGATACAGCGCGCTATTGAATATATGGAAGATAACCTCACTGAGGAGTTGGCAGTGAAGGATATCGCAGCGCAGGCGTATGTGTCGGAGTTTCATTTTCAGCGGATATTCAGCGTGCTGTGCGGCTTTACGGTGGGAGAGTATATCCGTAACCGAAGACTTACGCTGGCGGCGCAGGAGCTTTCCTCATCGTCGGAGGCAAGGGTCATCGACATAGCGCTGAAGTACGGCTATGATTCACCGGATAGCTTTTCACGGGCATTTACAAAGTTTCATGGAATATCTCCCACGGCTGCAAAGGAAAAGGGCGCAAGCCTCAGATATGCTGCGCCGATAAGAATAAAGCTTACATTGGAGGGCGGTATTATGATGGAGTACAAAATTGTTGAAAAATCGGCATTTACGGTAATGGGCAGGTCCAGGAGCTTTAATATGGATACTTCCTACGAGGAGATTCCGAAGTTCTGGGACGAGCACTACAGCACAGGCGGCGGAGAAACAGTCTGCGGCATGTACGGAGTATGCCTTGACGGAGAAGGAAAGAATTTCGAGTATATGATAGCGGACAACTATCTGCCGTGGAACGAGGTCCCCGAGGGCTATACCACGAGGGTTATCCCCGCAGGGGCATGGGCAGTATTTCCCTGTCGAGGAGCGCTTCCGAAGGCACTGCAGGACGTGAATACGAGGATATGGAGCGAATGGCTGCCAAACTGCAAGGAGTATAAGCTTGCGGGTAATTATAATCTTGAAGTCTATTTGACTATGCCCGACCCTGAGCACCCTGAAAATACCTACAGCGAGATATGGGTGCCTGTGGAGAAGGCGTGACAAAAAGCTTCTCACATTGAGGTGCAAAAAATCCTCCGTACGGTTTTCGTACGGAGGATAATTTTGTATTAGATTACAGCTGATCTGCGATAGTGTAGATAAGCTCCTCAGACTTTTCCCAGCCAAGGCAGGGGTCTGTAATAGACTTTCCATATACGCCATCGCATACCTTCTGAGCGCCGTCCTCGATGTAGCTTTCGACCATGAAGCCCTTGACCATCTTCTTGATATCTGCGCTGTGGCGACAGGAGTGGAGCACCTCGTTGCATATTCTTACCTGCTCCAGATACTTCTTGCCGGAGTTTGCATGGTTGGAATCCACGATAACTGCAATATTTTCAAGACCGGACTGAACGTACTTCTCGTACAGACCGATAAGGTCCTCATAGTGATAGTTGGGGATAGACTGACCGTGATCATTTACAAGACCTCTCAGAATCGCATGAGCATAGGGATTTCCCTTAGACCTTACCTCCCAGCCTCTGTAGAGGAAGGTGTGGCTGCTCTGAGCCGCAGTAATGGAGTTGAGCATTACGCCGATATCGCCGCCTGTGGGGTTTTTCATGCCGACGGGGATATCAAGACCGCTGGCAACAATTCTGTGCTGCTGGTCCTCAACGGAGCGTGCGCCTACAGCAACATATCCGAGGATATCGGAAAGATATCTGTGATTTTCGGGATAGAGCATCTCATCTGCGCATACAAAGCCTGTTTCAACAACAGCTCTTGTATGGAGCTTTCTGATAGCCACGATGCCCTCCAGCATATCCTCTGCCTTGGAGGGGTCGGGCTGATGTACCATGCCCTTGTAGCCGAGGCCTGTAGTTCTGGGCTTGTTGGTGTAGATTCTGGGGATAATGATGATCTTGTCGCTAACCTTTTCCTGAACCCTTGCAAGGCGCTGTATGTAGTCCATAACGGCGTCCTCTCTGTCTGCGGAGCAGGGGCCGATTATAAGCAGAAACTTATCCGATTCGCCTGTAAAGACCTTTTTGATCTCCTCGTCTCTCTGAGTCTTAAGAGCGATAGCCTTTTCAGGAAGAGGGAACTGCTCCTTAACCTCCTTTGGTATAGGAAGCTTTCTGATAAAATCCATATTCATATCTATTTTTTCCTTTCGAATATCGACATTTTGGAAACGTTGATTTTTCACATACGAGACAATTATATCATAAAACCGTCAAAGTGTATATACCAAAATAAAGAATAATAAAAAATTTACATTTGATATATTTCTTTAACATATTATTTCGTATCCTTTGGTGTAATAAAGTACACGATGACACCCGCTGCAGCCGATATCAAAAATATGATAACAAACCTGATTCCCCGTGAGCTGTCTGATTTTCCGGCCGCTTCATCGGAAGCGGGGATTTCCGAAATTATTTCCGCAGGTGCTGTTTCTGTGACAGTTTCTGCTGTTGTCTCATAAACGGGCGGAGGAAAATATGCTTTAGGGTTGTCCGACTCGCTGATGAGCTTTGTTTTTGTGAAATATACGACAGCGTCCAGGGAGAATTTTCCGCCTTTGACACGAATCTCAGCAGTGTGAGCGGAATAGTCAAGTCCAGTGCAGCTGTAGAAGCACTGCTTTGATGAGGCAGCGAGAGTGACGATGTTCTCTTCATACAGCTCTCCGTCGATGTATACGTCAATAAGTGCGCTGTGTGCGTTTTCCCCTGTAAGTGCGAAGCCTGTCCCCGTAAATCCGAAGGATAGGCCTCCATTTTCCGCAGGAGCCGATGTGCAGATATACTCAATCTCAGCAGCACTGCTATCGGAGATAAGCACAGTATGCATGCCTCTTCCCGAAACGGGAGGGATAACTATCCTGCCGGACTGCGCCGTTAAGGATATTTCCGAGCCGTCCAAGGAAACCTTAAGAGCATTTGTAAAGCTTCCGTACACATAAAGTGCGCTGCTTCCGTCGTATAGGATACGGGACATTTTTCCGTTTTCCGATTCGGAAAAGCCGGTGTAAACGAAGCCGCTGCCAGTGAAGGGCTCGCTGCCTGAATATACTCCCGAGCCGGTATCGCAGGACGAGCGGGAATGTCCGTGATAGGTGTAGAAGGGATAGTCGTGGGAAAATCCGCCGAAGTATGATATCCCGTCCTCTGCCGAATCAATGCGGGTCACATAGGGGCAGTCGCTTGTGGGCAGGACGGAAAGGTCATCGAAGCTGTTGCCGCAGTAAGCGCTGTACAGTGCAAGCCTTCCCGAGCCGGAGAAGCTGCCTTCCTCCTCAGCTGAGAATATTTCCTCTCCGTCAATTGCGGCGGAAATACTGGGTCCTGTTGCTTCCACAGTCAGCTTATACTCCTTTGCGGGCGAGAAGTTCTTTATCTCACCCTCTGCCATTATTTCGTTTCCCTTTAGCATCGACCATTTTCCACTGCCGTTAATTAGCAGTCCGTATCCCGAAAAAGCTCCGTTATCAACGTAGTTTCCGCATCTTATTCCAATACCGGCATAGTTGCTGTCAGACGCGGAGGCGAGCCGCACGCTTGCAGAAAGGGAATAGTCCGCCCAGCTGTCGTCGCCTATGACAGCCGCAGGAGCGGGAGTGGAGGAAAAGGGCGAATCAATGGGCTTTGCGGTATCCGAAACTGTCTGGACAAGCCTTCCGTCCCAGACCTCAAAGGCGCCGCCAAGAACATTTATGTACATCGGGAGCCGACCTCTTTCGGAAAGCTCCTTTTCGGGGTAGCCGAAATCGTCGGAGTAGGGGAGCATAAGCCGCACATCGTCGGCAGAGCAGTATTCCGAATACTCTGGAGAAGAGTTCGTTGTGGTGAGAGTAGCCAGCGAATAGGGCGGCAGGGTGTATTCAAACATAGAGCTGCCGTTTGCAGCTTCGGGGGATATGGTCCCCTTATTCTGCATGAAAGAACCTTCGGCAAAGTCTGACAGCCATACATTCAGGTCGGAGGAATATTTTCCGATATCTGCTGCGCTGAACCTAAACAGCCTTTCCTCGGGGCTGTTGTTGACAACGATGACCGAATAATCGCCGCTTGCGGTATCGGTCAGAGTAAGGCAGCTGTCGGACTGACAGCCGCTTTGTATGAACTGCCAGCCATCGTCGGAAAAACGGGTAAAATGCTCTGCAGCCCACAGTCCCGGGTTGATGGTGTAGTGTCCGCTCCAGGGAGTATCTGCGGTAACAAAGCCCTCAGGATAATATTTTGTGCCTGAATAGACAGCGGCTGCGGGAGGGTCTGTCGCAGCCAGTGTGATGCCATAGCTGCAGTACAGGTCAATTATTTTCTCCGCAAAGTCAAGGGGAGAATTGTCTGCCGACGGGTCGGATATACTCGTCGGAGAGCCGCAGCCGAGAGCATACAGCTCTATGCCGTATTTCCGGGAGAGCTTCTGCAGAAGGGCAGCTTCCTCGGACATGCTTCGGCAGTCGATGACGTCGGCGGTCATGCAGAGGCTTTCATTTTTTGCAAGCTCTTCGGCAGCGTCCCCGCTTGTCACGGTCACGCCTATTTTTATGCTGCTATAGTCGTAGCGGCAATCGGTCTCGTTTTTAAGCTGTTCGGAGAGATAGATTATCTGTTCAGCGTCAAGCTTGTCGTCGTCGGAGGAATTGGCGGAGATATAGCTGAGCCTTATCCCATAGGTATCGTAGACCGCTTCGATGCATGCTTTGTACCATTTATAGCAGGTCTCAAGGCCCAGGGTTCGGCTTTCAGCGAAGGCGTCGGCAACGAAGCGAGGCTCCTCGGTGCGTATCATTCCCACGGAAATATCGGGAGCTATCTTCATTGCGTCTGCGGCTATCTGCCAGCCTACGTTTCCTGTGATATCGGGGATATCGTCGGCGGAGCTCATAGCGGCAGGCTCTGCACAGGGCACAGAATTGATATCGCTGCCCATTTCCACGAATAGCTGTGAGAGAGCCGCTCCGTTTTCCTTGCTGAAAAGAATGTTGAGCAGCTCGTAATATTCATCGGGGGAGGAGCTTTTGTAATCGGCAAGAAGTCTGAGAGACGCTCCGGACGATAATGCGCCTATTCCTCTGAAAAGGCGGTTTTCCGTTGTTTCGGCGGAATTGCCGTTGATTATGATATATTTTGAAGCGCTTTCTGCAGCAGCGGCAGGCAGAATGGCACACATCAGTGCGGCAGCTGTAAATAGCGCAAGTCCGCACCTGATGAGTTTTCTATTTTTCATACAAAACCTCTTAGTTACGTAATATCAAGGATATTATATCAGCAAAGAATAAAAAAAGCAATATTCTTTTTTTAGATTTTCACAAAAATTTCGTGTAAAAAGCTGTTGATTTTTTCGGAATAATGGTGTATACTGAATATAGTTTGTATATCATTGCTTTGCGGGAGAATATTATGGAGGTCAGACAAAGAAAGAAGAAAAGCAAGGTCAGGCTTCGTATTTCGTTTATCCTTTTATTCTGCGCTGCCAGCCTTATCAGCTGCTTTACCTTGTATCTGAAGGAAAATCAGCCTGAGTCATATTATGATAACGACGGTGAGATCGTTGAGACGGTCCCGGATAATGCCTTTCTGCCTGTGCCTGAAAGCTCTGCCAGATCGCAGAGGTACCTTAATAACTGCATATTTATCGGCGGAAATACCGTCAGAGCTCTTGCAGAGTATGGCTTTATCGTGGAGGAAAATGCGTTTTACGGCGATTTTTCGGCTGACGATGTTTGTGAGAGGGCTGAAAGCAGTCTGATTCAGGGAATATATATTATGCCCGATATTTCCTCCGAGGAGAGCTTTGAAGCGGATATGTCGATATATGGCAGACTGACAGATAAGCTGTCTGCTAAGGACAGCACGAAGATATATGTTTCGTCGCTGATACCCGATACTGATCCTGCAAAAATGGCAGTTACCGACAAAATTAAGGGAAGGCTCTCGGATTTTGCACAGGCTCATGAGGTATATTATCTTGACATATGCTCAGAGCTCAGGGACAAAAACGGTGCGCTGCCGTCGGTGTATTATTCTGACGGAGGGCTTGAGCGGGAGGCATGCGGCAGGATATCCGCATATATTCTTTCTCATACTGTACGGTGATAGATATACTATTAAATAATTTTTATAAGGAAGAGATAACATGCTGAAAAAAAGAATATCCGTAATTATCGGAGCTGCTGCCGTTATCGCGGCTGTTTCCATGCTTGCAGGCTGCGGTGAGGAGCCTGCTGTAGACGTCGCTGCTGAAGTAACAGAAGCTTCTGTGGAAGCAGAAGTCACCGAAGCTGCCGAGGTGCAGGCTGAGATAGACCCTGCTGCTATTGTGGACGAGATAATGACCGAAACGGCAATGACCTCAATGGCAGAGGTCACCGAAGATAGGCTCGGTAATTACGTTGAAGTCGATACCGCCACTGTGGAAAGCTATTCCATGTACATATGCGGCTCGGGAGCCTTTGCCGATGAAGCGGCAGTTTTCGTGATGAACTCCGCTGAGGATACCGAGGCTATTATGGAGGCTCTGCAGAAGAGAGTCGATGCCCGTTTGGTGGACTATAAGGACTACAAGCCCGAGGAATGTGGCAAGCTTGAAAGCGCAGTGATAAAGTCCAACGGAAAGTATGTGCTTTACGCTGTGTCCTCCGACAATGACAAGGCTGAGGAGATATTTGACAGCAAGTTCTGATGATAAGAATATCGGCATAAAATTTATCCCGGGAAGGTTTGCTCTTCCCGGGATTATTTGGTTTTTTAATCACCCCACCGTTTTGCATATCAGCTCATTGAACTGCTTTGCAAACAAAGGCGGGATATTATGCGCAGCCTTTTCCCATATCTCATAGCGGCAGTGCTTGTTCATTTCTGCCATTTTTATTACGCTGTCCTTGACGGCTTTCTCTTCCTTTCCGCCTGCAAGGGCTATGACCGGTATCGTCACAGCTTCAAAGCCCTTTACGGAATCGAGAGTTATCCCGTTGTCAACGGAATTGCGCACCGTTTCTATGGACACCTTCTGCATCTGCTCCACGAATTCCCGGCGCTGCTCTTTGGGCAGTCCGTTCATCATGCCGATAAAGCTGCAGAGCCGTTTATTCTTAAAGGAGGCAAACTGCTTTTCGTTTGCCTTCATTACCCGGTCTATCATTTCCTTTTCCTTGCACAGCCACGGACTTACAAGGATAGCACAGCAAAAAAGCTCCGAGTGCTCCGCTGCCAGCTTGAAGCCTATCTGTGCTCCCAGTGAAAAGCCCACAAGCGCGGTCTTTTTGCTAAGTGAGGAAATGAAATCCGCCAGCTCATTTATCTGTTCATCGGTACTAAATACCCTGTCCGCTTCGTTGCCGTACCCCATTAAATGGGGAACGATAATATGATATCTGTCAGCCAGTACATACTGCTTTCCGAAGGAATGAACAAAATTTGCTCCGTGAAGCATAACTATCACTTTTTCATTTTCTTTTCCGTATTCATCAAAGTACATATTCCCTGCCCCTTTTAGTATGATATTCCGTTAAGCTTATTATATCGCCGATGTGTGAAAAAGTCAATACATAAAAAGCCCGCTTCCGACTCTTTTCCGGAAGCGGGTATTTTCAGTTAGCCAGATGAAGCACATTGATAAGCAGCAGCCAGCTCATGCCATAGTATGCCACCACGGCAACAAGGTCATTTATCGTGGTGATAAGCGGACCCGAAGCCACTGCGGGGTCTATCTTTATCTTCTTGAAAAACAGTGGGATAAGCGTTCCCACTGCGCTGGATATCAGCATTGCAAGCATCAGCGATACGCCGATGCAGCCCGATACCGCAAAGGAGAACACAGCCTCTCTGCCCTTGAAAAGCATGATGAAAAGTCCCACGAACAGGAAGGACAGCGCTCCCAGGATAAGTCCGTTGGACAGTCCCACCTTCATTTCCTTTGTGACAAGGTGTGTTTTCTGCTTGAAGGTCAGATTTTCGTCGGTCAGCACTCGTATCGTGACCGCCAGCGACTGCGTGCCCACGTTTCCTGCCATGTCGAGAATGAGCGACTGGAATGCCATGATAAGCGTCAGCTGAGAGACCACCCGCTCGAATACGCCCACAACTCCAGAGACAACAAGTCCCAGTCCCAGCAGCACCAGCAGCCACGGCAGACGCTTTTTCATGCTTTCCTTAAGGGGCTCGGACAGGTCCTCCTCTGCGGTAAGGCCTGCCAGCATGGCATAGTCCTCGCTTATCTCGTCGTCCACGACTTCGATGAGGCTCTGTGCGGTGATGACGCCGAGCAGCTTGTTGTCGTTGTCAAGGACAGGAATGGAATCCTCCGAGTAGTCCTTAAGCTTTTCGATACAGTCGTCGATAGTCTCATGACCGTAAACGTATGGAAACGCCGTTACGGTGATATCACTCAGCGAAGTCCCGTCCCTTGCGATAATAAGGTCCTTCAGGTCAACAGCACCATAGAAAAGGCCGCTTTCGTCGGATACGAAAATGGTGGAGATATTGTCATTCTCCGCTGCCTGATGGATAAGCTCGTTCATAGCTTCCTTTATGCCGATATTCTTATTGATAAGTATAAAATTAGCAGTCATGCGGCTGCCTATCTCGTCGTCGCTGTAGGAAGCTATGAGCCTTATCTCTCCGCGGATATCGTTGGGGAGCAGGTCAATAAGCAGCGTTCTTCTGTCCTTTTCCTCAGCTCGAAGGATATCCACAGCAGTATCCGTTTCAAGTCCTGCGATGACCTCTGCCGCCTTGTTGATATCCATTTCGTTGAGATAGACCGCTGCGTCCTCTGGTTCAAGATATTCGAATATCCCCGACATTGCAGACGTATCCATTATCCGGCAGAATTTTCTGCGGTCGGGGGAGGACATTTCCTCCATTGCGCCTGCCAGGTCGTTTTCGTGGTAGGCTTCAAGCTTAGTCCTTATCGCTGCAGGAGACTCATTTCCCTTGAGTGCAGCGATTATCTCATTTTCGTAGCTTTGCTCCGAAACGAAATCGCTGCGGACAGCTTCGTTTGCAAATGTGTTTTTCATTGTTTTTCCTCCGTTCATAATAGAATATGTACGGACAAAACAAAAGCCTCCGCGGAAGCACCGCAGAGGCATCATGGCAATATTTAATAAAGGCATATCATGCGTACAGCTGCGCGCAGAGATGCTTTCGACATAATATTGCACAGGATACTTCTGCTTCGCCCGCAACTGTCACCGATGTTCACGATATTCACCTCACAATTAAAATTTCAGCACAATTATTATAACACATCTGCATCGAAAAAGTCAACCGAAAATATTGAATTTTACTTTGGTTAACAGTTTTTTAACATGGTGGGAGATAACATCATATTTCTGTTTTTTGTAATACGCTTCAGTGAGCACATGAATGAGTTCCTTTTATGAGCACTGTGATTATTTTTTGTAAAAACCGAAAAATTTTACAAAAAACTCTTTACAAACCGGGGATTTTAGTGTACAATGTTAAAGGAATGTATTTTGAAAAGAAAAGGGAGCGCGTCTGATAGGTCAAAATATTTCAGACAGTTGAGCCGCGTTCGCATGCGGCGGATAATCGGCTCGGAAAGGACGAATATAAAGATGAGTAATAAACCGAAGTACAACCGCGTTCTGCTTAAGCTCAGCGGCGAGGCGCTGGCAGGCGAAAAGAAGACAGGACTTGATTACTCCGTTATAACAGAGATCTGCAAGAGCATTAAGAAATGCGTTGACGCAGGCGTTGAAATGGGTATCGTGGTCGGTGGAGGAAATTTCTGGAGAGGCCGCTCCAGCGGTGCAATGGACAGAACAAGAGCTGACCATATTGGCATGCTCGCAACTACCATGAATGCTCTCGCAGTTGCCGATATTCTTGAGTCGGAGGGACTTGACGTCCGCGTTCAGACAGCGATCTCCATGCGGGAGGTGGCTGAGCCATATATCAGGAACAAGGCTATGCGTCATCTGCAGAAGGGAAGAGTAGTTATCTTCGGCTGCGGAACAGGAAATCCCTTCTTCTCCACCGATACAGCTTCTACTCTTCGTGCTGCCGAGATAGAGGCGGATATCGTGCTGAAGGCGACTATGGTCGATGGTGTATACGATAAGGACCCCAACAAGTACCCCGATGCTGTTAAGTACGATGAGCTCAGCTTCAACGATATCCTCGTGAACGATATCGCCGTTATGGACAGCACTGCGGCTTCTATGTGCAAGGATAATCATATCCCCATTCTGGTATTTAATCTTGCACGCCCTGATAATATCTTCGATGCTTGCATGGGAAGGGATATAGGTACCCTCGTTATCGACAGGGACTGGGAATAAATCATATAGTGAAAGGATAATTGTTATGAACGAACATATCAAAACTGCACAGGAAAAAATGGAAAAATGTATTAAAAGTCTTGAACATGAGTATACTACTATTAGAGCGGGAAGAGCTAATCCTGCCGTTCTCGATAAGGTCATGGTAGATTATTACGGAGCTCCTACTCCCATAAATCAGATGGCTGCCATTTCTGTTGCCGAGGCGAGAATACTCGTTATCCAGCCCTGGGACAAGTCTTCTCTTAAGCTTATCGAAAAGGCTATCCAGAACTCCGATATCGGCATCAATCCTACAAACGACGGAAATGTTCTCCGCCTGACCTTCCCCCAGCTCACCGAGGAGCGCAGAAAGGAACTCGTTAAGCAGGTCAAGAAGATCGCCGAGGAAGGCAAGGTCACTATGAGAAATATCCGCAGAGACGGTCTCGAAAAGATCAAGGCTCAGAAGAAAAACAACGAGATCACCGAGGACGACGTGAAGGAACTCGAAAAGGAAATGCAGAAGCTCACCGACAAGTTCGTTGAGAAAATC
>CAMEYZ010000044.1 GCA_945947715.1 uncultured Clostridia bacterium
GACATAACTACGCAGTCTACGTCGAGTACAAACTCAGAATCGGGCTTAACAACAGGCTTTCTTCTGCCGGAAGCATCAGGCTCGCCAAGCTCCATTTCAACGCACTTGATGCCGTTTACGAACTTATCCTCGCCGCCGAGTATCTCAACAGGATTGGTAAGCAGCTTGAAGATGATTCCCTCTTCCTTAGCGTGCTCAACCTCTTCCTTACGTGCAGGAAGCTCTTCCTCGCCTCTACGATAAACTATGTATACTTCCTCAGCACCGAGACGCTTTGCGCAACGTGCTGCGTCCATTGCAACGTTACCGCCGCCGACAACAGCTACCTTCTTGTTCTGCTTGATAGGAGTATCGCTGTCCTCCTTGTAAGCCTTCATGAGGTTTACACGGGTAAGGAACTCGTTTGCAGAATATACGCCCTTGAGGTTCTCGCCGGGGATATTCATAAATCTGGGAAGACCAGCGCCCGAACCGATGAACACAGCATCATAGCCCTGCTCGAAGAGCTCGTCGATAGTAACGGTCTTGCCGATTACCATATTTGTTTCAACATCTACGCCCAGAGCAGAAAGGCTGTCGATTTCCTTCTGAACGATAGACTTGGGAAGTCTGAACTCAGGGATACCGTAAACGAGAACGCCGCCTGCAAGGTGGAGAGCCTCGAAAACAGTTACCTTATAGCCAGCCTTAGCAAGGTCACCAGCGCAGGTAAGTCCGGAAGGACCTGCACCGATAACAGCTACCTTCTTGCCGTTGGGCTCAGGCTTTACGACCTCACCCTTGAAGTTTGCGTTGTGATAGTCAGCAGCGAATCTCTCAAGACGGCCGATACCTACAGGCTCGCCCTTGATACCTCTTACGCACTTGCCCTCGCACTGGTTCTCCTGAGGACATACACGTCCGCAGACAGCAGGAAGGGAGCTGGACTTAGAAATGATCTGGAAAGCTTCCTCGAACTTTCCGTCAGCGATCTCCTTAATGAACTTGGGGATCTCGATATTTACGGGACAGCCCGATACGCAGGGCATATTCTTACAGTTAAGGCATCTCTGAGCCTCGTCAACAGCCATTTCCTCGGTATATCCGAGAGCAACCTCTAAGAAGTTCTTATTTCTTACGTCAGGCTCCTGAGAAGGCATGGGATTTTTCTTTAAAGACATGTTAGGCATTTCACTTTACCCCCTTGAAAAGATTGCAGGTTTCCTCGTACTTATGGCGCTCGAAGGGCTTGTACATAGCTCCTCTTTCCATAGCCTCGTCGAAATCAACGAGATGACCGTCAAAGTCGGGGCCGTCAACGCAAGCGAACTTTGTCTCGCCGCCGACAGTAAGACGACAACCGCCGCACATTCCCGTACCATCGATCATAATGGGGTTCATGGAAACAACTGTCTTGATATCGTACTTCTTAGTCACCTGACAAACGAACTTCATCATGATCAGGGGACCGATAGTGATAACCTCATCGTATTTTTCGCCGCTCTTGATAAGATCCTCGAGAGCGTTGGTAACGAGGCCCTTTGTGCCGTAGGAACCGTCATCGGTCATCATTACGCACTTGGTGGAGTTAGCCTTGAACTCGTCCTCAAGGATAACGAGGTCCTTATTTCTGAAGCCGACAATGGCTGTAACGTCACAGCCCATGTTATGTAACTTCTTGGTGATGGGGAATGCGATAGCGCAGCCCACGCCGCCGCCTACAACAGCGACCTTCTTAAGTCCTTCGGTATGAGTAGCAACGCCGAGAGGACCAACGAAATCGTGGATATAACCGCCTTCGGGTATGTGGTTGAGCTTTTCAGTAGTAGCGCCTACTATCTGGAAGATGATAGTTACTGTACCCTTTTCTCTGTCGAAGTCTGCGACAGTCAGAGGAATACGCTCGCCGTTTTCGTCAGTTCTGAGAATGATGAACTGACCGGGCTCAGCCTTCTTTGCCACTGCGGGAGCTTCGATTTCCAGCAGAGTAACTGTGGGATTAAGCTCTTTTCTGCGTAAGATCTTATACATTTTTTCATGCCCTTTCATTATAAACTCACATGGATATTACTGTGCAGTCTGACCGAAAAAAATCAACAAACGGCACAAAAATTCCTACAATCTAATAATAACATATTATACAAACTTTTAGAAATATAAAAAAAGCATGACTCATATAAAAATTTACATGATGTAACAAAATGACGTAAATTCATACAAAAATTGATAACATAATGGTATGTTATGTAAAATTTTACATGAGATATGCACTAAAATATATTTCAATACAGCGGTTTTTTGTTTTATAATTAACATGTATATAATTATATAATCATATATTTTTTTACATGAAACACTTTTTTAGAAATGAGGAGTTAATATGGACAATCAGTTCGATTTCTCCGTTGTTGACAAGATAACGGAGGAATTCCCGCCCACGGCCATTATTTCTATCCTTCAGGCCATCCAGGAGCATTTCCACTATCTTCCGAGAGAGGTATTCCCCTATCTTTCCAAAAAGCTGGGTGTAGGAGAGGCACGCATCTACGGAGTTGCTACCTTCTACGAGAACTTTTCTCTGGAGCCCAAGGGAAAATACGTGATCAAGTGCTGTGACGGTACAGCCTGTCATGTAAGAGGCTCCACCGCCATTCTTGACAAGCTTCGCGAGGAGCTTGCCCTCTCCCCTGCCAAGAAGACCACCGACGACCTGATGTTTACTGTGGAAACGGTTTCATGTCTGGGCGCCTGCGGACTGGCTCCTGCCCTTACCGTCAACGATAAGGTTTATCCTGCAATGACCCCCGACAAGGCTGCTGCTCTTATCAAGGAGCTTCGCGCCGAAGCCGAATGAGAAAGGAATAAATCGAATGGAAAATAAAATTCGGGACAGAGCGGCGCTTTGTGCGGAAAGAAACGCTTACGCCGACTCCTTCAAGCATGAGAAGAAAAAGATACTCGTCTGCGGCGGAACAGGCTGCGTTGCAGGCGGTTCACTGGACATCTACGCAAGGCTCATCGAGCTTATTAAGGAAAAGGGCCTTAACTGCGAGGTTGAGCTCGCTCACGAGCCTCACGGCGACACTGTCGGCGTAAAGAAGAGCGGCTGCCACGGCTTCTGTGAAATGGGCCCCCTGGTCCGCATTGAGCCCTTCGGCTATCTATACACTAAGGTACAGCTTTCCGACTGCGAGGAGATCGTCGAAAAGACTATCGTGGGCGACGAGCACATCGAACGTCTTGCCTACAAAAAGGACGGAGTTGTCTACAAGGAGCAGGAAAATATCCCCTTCTACAAAAAGCAAACAAGAATCGTTCTAGAACACTGCGGACATATTGATGCCACATCTATCAAGGAATATCTCGCTATCGGCGGATATCAGGCCTTTGAAAAGGCTCTCTTCGATATGAAGCCAGAGGATATCATCAATGAGATATCCGAATCCAACCTCAGAGGAAGAGGCGGCGGAGGCTTCCCCACTGGTAGAAAGTGGGCTCAGGTAGCTCGTCGGAAATCAGAGGTCAAGTACATAGTCTGCAACGGCGACGAGGGTGACCCCGGTGCCTTCATGGACCGAAGCGTTATGGAGGGCGACCCCCACAAGATGCTGGAAGGCATGATGATCGCAGGTATCGCAACAGGTGCTACGGAAGGCTATATCTACGTTCGTGCGGAGTATCCTCTGGCAGTAGAGCGTCTGAGAACTGCCATTGCTCAGGCAGAAGAGGCAGGCCTTCTCGGCGATAACATACTCGGAACAGATTTCAGCTTCCGTATCCACATCAACAGAGGTGCAGGCGCATTCGTCTGCGGCGAGGGCTCGGCTCTTACAGCATCTATCGAAGGAAAGCGCGGCATGCCTCGTGTAAAGCCTCCCAGAACTGTTGAGCATGGTCTGTTTGACCAGCCTACCGTTCTTAATAACGTTGAGACCTTCGCAAACGTTCCTCAGATAATACTTAAGGGCGCTGCATGGTACAAGAGCATCGGTCCTGAAAATTCTCCCGGAACAAAGGCATTCGCTCTTACGGGAAATATCTCCAATACCGGACTTATCGAGGTACCTATGGGTACCACTCTCCGCGAGGTAATCTTTGACATCGGCGGCGGCATGAGAGGCGGTAAGGAATTTAAGGCTGTTCAGATAGGCGGACCCTCCGGCGGCTGCCTTACTCCGGATATGCTGGACCTTCCCCTTGACTTTGATTCGCTGAAAAAGGCCGGCGCTATGATAGGCTCAGGCGGACTTGTTGTTATGGACAGCTCCACCTGTATGGTCGAGGTCGCAAGATTCTTCATGAACTTCACTCAGAACGAATCCTGCGGAAAATGCGTTCCCTGCCGTGAGGGCACCAAGCGCATGCTTGAGATACTCGAAAGAATAGTTGCAGGAAATGGTCAGGACGGCGATATCGAGCTTCTCGGCGAGCTTGCTGAGACCATATCCGCTACAGCGCTGTGCGGTCTGGGCAAAACAGCCGCTTCACCTGTAATATCCACGCTGAAATATTTCCGCGATGAGTACGAAGCACATATCTACGATAAGAAATGTCCTGCTGGAGCATGTCAGAAGCTTATTACCTATCAGATCGACCCCGAGCTGTGCAAGGGCTGCTCAAAGTGTGCGAGAAACTGTCCCGTGGGCGCAATTTCGGGCGAGATCAAGAGTCCCTTCAAGATCGACACCGCAAAGTGCATAAAGTGCGGAGCATGTGCGTCCGCCTGCAATTTCAAGGCGATCAAGCAGATCTAAGGAGATGAAACCGATGAATGAAAATATAACAAATAATTTAATGATGATCGACGATGAACCCGTCGCCATTGAGGGTGAAAAAAATCTGCTGGAGGTCATCCGCAAGGCAGGTATCGAGCTCCCTACATTCTGCTATTACTCCGAGCTTTCGGTGTACGGCGCCTGTCGTATGTGCATGGTAGAGAACAAGTACGGCTCTATGGAAGCAGCATGCTCCACTCCACCTCGTCCCGGCATGCAGATATACACAAATACTCCTAAGCTCAGAAAATACCGTAAGATGATACTGGAGCTCTTGCTGTCCAACCACTGCCGCGATTGTACGGCATGCGAAAAGAACGGCAGCTGTCGTCTGCAGCAGATCGCCGCAAGGTTCGATATCCACCGTATCAGATTCGAGAACACTGCTCCCGACCATAAGTACGACAATTCCTCACTGTGCATCACAAGAGATGCCGGAAAATGTATCCTCTGCGGCGACTGCGTGCGCGTATGCAGCGAGGTACAGCATGTGGGAGCTATCGAGTTTGCTAACCGTGGCTCCAAGATGAAGGTATCCACCTCCTTTGAGATTCCTATTTCCGAATCCGAGTGCGTAGGCTGCGGACAGTGCGCAGCTGTATGTCCTACTGCGGCTATCATCGTCAAGAACGACGCTCACCGTCTCTGGAGAGAGCTCAACCGTGAGGATACTCTCGTTGTGGCACAGATAGCTCCTGCTGTAAGGACCTCCGTCGCAGAGGCTCTGGGCTACAAGGGCGAGAACGTTATGGGCAAGATCGTTGCATGTCTTAAAAAAATGGGCATAAACAAGGTGTTCGATACCTCGACTTCCGCTGACCTTACCGTCATCGAGGAAGCAAACGAGTTTATCGGACGTATCGAAAAGGGCGAAAAGCTTCCCCTGTTTACCTCCTGCTGTCCTGCATGGGTGAAGTTCTGCGAGAACAGATATCCTGAGCTGCTTCCCAACGTTTCCACCTGCCGCAGCCCCATGCAGATGTTCGCATCGGTAATCAACGAGCAGTATAAGGACTGCGGAAAGCGCCTTGTCAGCGTGGCTATCATGCCCTGCACTGCAAAGAAGGCAGAGGCTGCAAGAAAGGAATTTAAGACTGCCGACGGAAAGCAGATGGTGGATTACGTTATCACCACACAGGAGCTTATCCGCATGATAAAGGAATCGGGTATCGTATTTGCTGATATCGAGCCCGAGGCAGTTGATATGCCCTTCGGAACCATCTCCGGCGCAGGCGTTATCTTCGGCGTAACTGGCGGCGTTACTGAGGCTGTTATCAGGTATGCTGTAAACGACCCCGCAGGTCTTAAAACACTGGCATACGAGGGCCCCAGAGGTCTTGACGGAATCAAGGAATTTTCCGTTATGCTGGGAGACAAGCCTCTTCGCATCGCTGTGGTATCGGGACTTAAGAATGCTGAGGAGATAATCTCCAGAATTAAAAACGGCGAGCATTATGACCTTATCGAGGTCATGGCATGTCCCAACGGCTGTATCAACGGCGCAGGACAGCCTCCCACGAACTCCGAGGGCAAACAAAAGCGCAGCAAGACCCTCTACAAGGAGGACAAGATGTCCGTTCTCAAGCGTTCACAGGACAATCCGCTTATGAACGAATTCTACAGCGGCGTGCTTAAGGGCAAGGTACATGAGCTGCTCCATGTGGATTATGTTAAGAAATAATTAATTACATCAATACATAGAAAACTCCTCGGATACACGTCCGAGGAGTTTTTCTCTTTTATAAGCATTTTCTGTATTCGGTAGGAGTTTTCCCCACGCGGCTCTTAAACTGGCGCATAAAGGTGTATTCGTTGGAATAGCCGCACCTCTCTGATATCTCAGCAACGGTCAGATTTGTGGAGGAAAGCAGCCGCTTTGCACGCTCTGTCCGGCCGCTGATGACATCGCTCATAACGCTTGCTCCGAACATTTTCTTATACAGATGCTGAAAGCCCGAGCGGCTCATGTTCATCTGCTCTGCCATTTCATCAATGGACAAAACGCAGTCAGGCTGAGTGAAGATAACTGTGCGAAGCTGAGTCATGCGGTGATTTTTCTCCATGAGCATACGGGATGAAACAGAAGCGCCTGACTGTATGAGCCTGCTGAGTCTCAGGAGAAAAATCTCCATGTAATGCTCTTCTATCTCCCTGCTGAATTTCTCAGCGGAGTAATGCTCAAAGGCAAGGATATGTATTATCTGAGAAAGCCCCTCGGTATCGCCGAGATAGACGGGTGTATTCAGCGGGATTCCAAGCTCTGCGAAGCGCTGCTCGTCAAATTCTTCGCCGCCGAAATATATCCAGTCGTCGGTATATACGTCCTCAGCGGCGCAGTAGCTGCATGGAGTATCCGGCGTAAACACGATAAAGGAATTGGCTCTGACGTCGTACTCGACTCCGTCCACCGTAAATCGGGCAGGCGTTTTTATTATCAGCATCAGATAACAGCCTGGACCGTTTGGCCTGTCCATTACAAAATCCGGGCCGTGGGAATAGTTGTAGCCGATAGTACCGGTAAGCATAGCATCACTCCGTTATTTATTAGTTATACCAAGTATAACACACAAATCGGAAAAATGCAATCATTTCATAAAAACAAAGCGGATAAGCTCAAAAAGAGCTCTGTCCTTGAAATACTCCCCTGTCCAGCCGCTGTAGTCCGCCGATATTTTCAGATAGACCGCGTGTCTGCCCGTAACAGCCTTTACAATAGCTTTTACAGTACCGCTGTCATGTCCCACATCGCAGACGCCTATCTCCTCATCGTCCGCGAAGATGTGAATGTGACAATCCGCTCCCAGTCCGCGGACCTCGGCAGCAAATTCCATGGTGCTGCTTGAATAGTCGGTGCCAAAATCATAGTATTTGTAGCCGATAACATCTCCGCTGTGGATATTTGCCACATAGCGTTCAAATACGTTCCTTTCGGTGATAAATGCGCTGCCCTGAAGAACACAGGCAATATCCGCAGGAGTTATCTGATATGGGTTCAGACTTTCTTCAAAGCCAAGGGAGGTCATTTCAACAGGCGGGATAGTACCGTCTGGCAGTATCTCTATCCTTTCAACGCAGCCCCGTCTGGACATGATAGTTCCGTTGGTCATGCGGTGATAGAACACATACCACTGTCCGTTTATGCATGCAACAGAGCCGTGATTGTTTCCTCCGGGATAATCCACGCCGTTGTCAACGATATATCCGCGGTAGGTATATGGTCCTGTGGGACTGTCCGAGGTGGCATAAGCAAGCCTGCTGCCACGCTTCGGAGAATAAATCATGTAATAAAGCCCATTTATCTTTCGGGGAGAGCATGCCTCATAGAAAAGACTTTCATTTTCGGTAAAGCCGCCCTCTTCGGTAGGAACACAGGGAATAAAATGCTCGATGCAGGTGTTGTCGATGACCTCATACATGTTGTCGCTGTTTATCTCCGCAAGAAAGGAGCGTTCAAAGCCGCAGTAGATGTAGGTCCTGCCGTCATCGTCCACAAGCACGCCGGGGTCGATGAACCAGCCATTACAGCATATCTCATCGGAAATGGTATACTTGTACTGAGATATGAGCCTGAATGGCCCCTCCGGCCTGTCGCTGACAGCAACGCAGCCCTTCGCATTGACAATATATGCATAGAGATAATATTTCCCGTCCTTTCCCTGAACTACGTCGGGAGCAAACAGAAAAGTATCGTCATTGTTCCAGTCGATATCGGAAGCATGGTCCCGGTCAGCGCGGGTATGGAAGATATCCCCGTGGCACACCCACTTGTCGGGGTCGGAGAGCGGAGCACTCCAGCATTTCAGCACATAATCGCAGAACCTATCGGACCCCGAAACATCATGGGAGCCATAAATATAAATTCTGTCGCCGAACACTCTGGGCTCACCGTCGGGAATGTATTCCCAGCTTGGAAGATATGGATTCATAAAAATTTCCGCCTTTCAATATAATATGTATAAAAAACCACCGATATTATCGGCAGTCTTTTTATGATTTTGGTTACTAAGCCGATATCTGTCCGTTGACATCATCAACGCATGTATCCACTGCAGAAGCAATAGAATCTCTTACAGAATACCAGTCGCTGCCCTGTATCGGCTGATTTATTGCATCGCTTATCATGTTGGCAGTATCGGTAGGAAGTCCGCCGTAAATGTCCCTCACAGGATTCTCAGTGGTGAGTCTTCGCACCTCTTCCTTCATTTCCAGCATTTCCTCTGTACAGCCGTAATCGGGATAATGCTTTCCACCCACAGCAAAAATATCATTAAGCTCTGCCACACTCTGCCACAGCGGGTCTGACCAGTCCATATATTCATCAAAGGACTGTGTCATTCCCGAGAGCATGCACTTTGGACCGCCTCTGCCGCAGGGAAGAAATCTATCCCCTCACCGCTGAGTATAATAGTTGAGAGATCGTCATACTGACTTGCCCATATTGTGGGAAAGTATTCGATAACGCCGCCGTATTTCTTTTCAAAAAGCTCCACAGAAACAGGCTTAGTATTTCCAAGTCCTGTAGGATGCCATGGGTCATAGAAGGACATCCATTTAATTGTTTTGTTTTCCAGCTCACCCGAAAGAGAATCTGCCAAATCGTTCACCTGCTCCTCCTGTTCAGGAGCAAGAGTTTCTGTGTTCAGCTCAACTGTCACCGCAGTAGTTGTGGTCTCCTCCAGAAGAAAGCCATGTTCCGAGCTGCTTTCCTCCTGGCCGCAGGCGGTAACTGAGCAGGTCAGGCAGACAGCAGCACAGGCAGCAATAAGCTTTCTGATTTTATTCATAATATCATATTCTTTCACTGTTAAGTATTATCCGAAGCCTTGACTGCCATAAGCCCGTCAAGAAGCTCAGAGTCGATAAACCTTGCCTCGCGTCGGTTATAGAAGGCATCGGTAACATCCCACAGCACAGGACACATTCCGCGGGAATAAGCCGCCTCGCAGACGCTTGTCAGATATTTTCTGATAGATTCCTCTTCCTTGTTTTTCACAGGACAGCCGTACTCGCCCACGATAACAGGGATACCATTGTCGATGAATCGTTCCTTCATCATATCCATGTTACGTTCAAGCTCTTCGATGTCCGCGTCCGTACCCCATTCAGTGCGGCATTTTCCCCAGCTTGCGTCCTTTTCGAGGATAGCGAAGGTGGAGGGAGTATAATAATGAACAGATACCGCACATCTTCCCGCAGGGTCCTCGGGCATTTTAAAAAGCTCGTCGCAGGTAAGAGCGATATCGGTAGCATAGCCTGCGATAAGCAGATGACGCTTCCCATTGTTTCCGCCGGAATTTCTCACGATGTCAACGAATTTCTGATTTATCTCATTCAGCAGAGCATACGCCTCAGCCTTTCCGTCGGTGCCGCCGCCGTAGTGATTCCAGATATCGTCCCAGCAGCCCTCCTCGTTAAGGGACTCAAACATGAGCCTGTCGTTATACTCACCGAAGGCATCGCAGAGCTGAGTCCATATCCTCTCATATTTGTACATGCACTCATCCTTGTCGCTGCCGGAGAATTTCTCCCACCAGCCGCTGTCCCAGTGGATATTGACGATAACATACATACCGCTGTCAAGTGCCCAGTCAACAACCTGACGAACGCGGCTGAGATAGTCGGGGTTGATATCGTAATTTCCCGTCATCATGTTAGACCATGCCACGGGGATACGGAGAACGCCGAAGCCGGAATCCGCATAGCCCTGAATCATTTCCTGAGTGATAACAGGGCTTCCCCAGCCCGTCTCGTAGTTGGTAACGCTGCTGCTTGATATCCAGCCGCCGCAGCTCTCAAAGGTGTTTCCGAGATTGATACCCAGACCCATTTCGCGGACAAGCTCCATGGTAGAGATATCCCGCATTTCGCTTTTCGGACTGCCGCAGCCTGCAAATAATGTTATCAGCATAGAGACAACAACAGAAACTGCAATTAAACGAATTGATTTTTTAAGCTTATTCATAGTCGATGCTCCTTATATGTTATTTTATTAAATTATAAAGCAAGCATCGGATTTTTTCAATATCCTCATAGGTCAGGTTTACTGACCTTTTGTGCAAATGAATAAAAAATGTCCGCCGGCACGAAAAAGTGCACAGCGGACAGCTTATAATATATCAGTTATATTTTCGCAGCGATAAGATCGCCCATTTCGGAGCAGGAAACCAGCTTCTTGCCCTCAGACATGATATCACAGGTCCTGATGCCCTCGTCGAGAACGGCATTAACTGCATTCTCAACAGCGTCGGCCTCCTCGGACATATCAAAGGAGAATCGGAGCATCATAGCTGCCGAAAGAATGGTAGCTATAGGGTTAGCCTTGTTCTGTCCCGCAATATCGGGAGCAGAGCCGCCGCTGGGCTCGTACAGACCGAACTTGGTCTCGTTCATGCTGGCAGAGGCGAGCATTCCGATAGAACCTGTTATCATGGAAGCCTCGTCGGAGAGGATATCGCCGAACATGTTCTCAGTAACCATAACGTCGAACTGTGCAGGGTCCTTGACAAGCTGCATAGCGCTGTTGTCCACCAGCATATGCTCCAGTGTGACCTCAGGATAATCCTTAGCGACATCCTCAACCACCTTTCTCCACAGACGGGAGGAATCCAGAACATTGGCCTTGTCAACGGAGGTGACCTTCTTTCTGCGTTTCATGGCAACGTCGAAGGCCTTCACAGCAATTCTGCGAATCTCATTTTCGTTGTAGGAAAGAGTATCCACAGCGGTCATAACACCGTCGATTTCCTCAGTCCTTCTCTCGCCGAAGTAAAGGCCGCCCGTCAGCTCGCGCATGATAAGCATATCAAAGCCCTTCGCGCTTATCTCTTCCTTCAGAGGACACGCACCCGAAAGCTGCGGATATAACACAGCAGGACGAAGATTAGCAAACAGTCCGAGCTCCTTGCGAATTTTCAGCAGACCCGCTTCCGGACGAAGGTTCGGAGGGAGCTTGTACCAGGGCGAGGTAGTAGTATTTCCGCCGATAGAGCCCATAAGCACGGCATCAGCCGCCTTGCAGCGTTCGATAGTCTCATCGGTGAGAGGAACGCCGTACTCATCAATGGAGCAGCCGCCCATAAGCAGCTGATCGTAAGTAAATGTGTGACCGTATTTTTCAGCGACCTTGTCAAGGACCTTCATAGCCTCGGTGACTATTTCAGGACCAATTCCGTCGCCCTTGATAACGGCGATATTTTTGTTCATTTTCAGCACCTCATTTATTCTTAATTGAATTCAGCAGACCGCCTTCGTTGATGATATCCTTGATAAAATCAGGGAAGGGCTGAGCCTGGAAGGTCAGATTCTTAGTCTTGTCGGAGATAAGTCCCGTATCGAAGTCTATCTCCACCTCATCTCCCGCCTCGATAGCATGGGCAGCCTCATCACATTCAAGGATAGGCAGACCGATGTTGATAGCATTTCTGTAGAAAATTCTCGCAAAGGTTGAAGCGATAACGCAGGAGATACCGCTTGCCTTGATAGCAATGGGAGCGTGCTCACGGGAGGAGCCGCAGCCGAAATTCTGTTCAGCCACCATGATATCGCCCTGAGAAACGTTTTTGACGAAATCCACGTCGATATCCTCCATGCAGTGGGAAGCGAGCTCCTTAGGGTCAGCGCTGTTTAAATATCTTGCAGGAATGATAACGTCGGTATCAACATTATCCCCGTATTTATGTACTTTTCCGCATACTTTCATCGTAATATCCTCACTTTCTTACATGACCTCAGAGGGGTCGGATATCTTTCCTGTGATCGCAGAAGCAGCAGCAACTGCGGGAGAAGCCAGATAAACCTCAGACTCAGGATGACCCATTCTTCCCACAAAGTTTCTGTTAGTAGTAGCCACAGCTCTTTCGCCCTTGGCAAGGATGCCCATGTGACCGCCCAGACATGGACCGCATGTGGGAGTAGATACTGCGCAGCCTGCCTCGATAAAGTCAGCGAGCCAGCCCTGCTTCATAGCTTCAAGATAGACAGCCTGAGTAGCGGGGATAACGATGCAGCGAACGCCCTTAGCGATGTGCTTGCCCTTGATTATCTCAGCAGCGGTCTTTATGTCCTCGATTCTACCGTTGGTGCAGGAGCCGATAACGACCTGGTCTATCTTGACCTCGCCGCACTCGTCGGTAGTCTTAGTGTTTTCGGGAAGATGAGGGAATGCAACAGTAGGCTTTATCTGCGACAGGTCGATGTCATATACAGCCTCATACTCAGCATCAGGGTCTGCCTCGTAAACGGTGTATTCTCTGTTGACTCTACCCTTCTGATATTCGCGGGTGATGTCGTCCACAGCGAAGA
>CAMEYZ010000045.1 GCA_945947715.1 uncultured Clostridia bacterium
TACCTACATGATACCACACAAATACAAATTTGTCAAGTGCTTTTGAAACAAATCACAGAAACGCCCTGCAGGTAAGCTCGATATCCTCGTCGGTATGGGCCGCAGATACGAACATCGCTTCAAACTGTGAGGGCGTAGTATATATCCCACGCTCAAGAAGCTTATTGAAATGCTGTGCATATTTATCCCTGTCCGAGGTGCAGGCAGTATCATAATCTGTGACATGAACATCGGTGAAAAATGCCGTCAGCAGCGAGCCTACACGATTTACATTAAGTCCCGCCGATCTCATAGCCTCTTCCAGATGTGCAGACTTTTTCTCCAGCTCATCATATATCTGCGGAGAAGCCATGAGTATCTTCAGCGTGGCAGCTCCTGCAGCAACAGCAATGGGATTTCCTGAAAGTGTCCCCGCCTGATATACCGACCCCAGCGGTGCGACACACTCCATTATCTCCGCTCTTCCGCCATAAGCAGCAAGGGGCATGCCTCCGCCCACTATTTTGCCCAGAGTGGTCAGGTCGGGAGTGATGCCGTAAAGCTGCTGAGCTCCACCGAGAGAAAGTCGGAAGCCCGTTATCACCTCGTCAAAGATAAGCAGCGAAGAATATTTTTCAGTAATCTCCCGCAGAAAACGGAGAAAGCCCTCCTTCGGCGGAACAACTCCCATATTTGCGGCACAGGGCTCCACGATAACACAGGCTATATCCTTTCCGTATTTATCGAAAAGCTTCTCCACCGATTCTTCGCTGTTATAATCAGCAAGAAGAGTGGTCTCGGTATAGCCCTTAGGCACACCTGCACTGTCAGGGACGGAGTTTGTCAGCAGACCTGAGCCGCCCTTTACAAGAAGTCCGTCCGAGTGTCCGTGATAGCAGCCCTTGAATTTGACTATCATATCCCTGTGAGTATATCCCCTTGCGGCGCGGACCGCGCTCATCACCGCTTCCGTGCCCGAGTTCACAAGTCGGAGCATTTCCATTGAGGGTATGCATTTTTGTATCAGCTCTGCAAGCTCTATCTCTCCGCGGTGACATGCTCCGAAGGTAAGTCCATTTTCGGCGGCCCTGCTGACAGCTTCGAGTATCTCAGGACGACCATGTCCGAGGATATTCGGTCCCCAGGAGCATACATAGTCGATAAACTCATTTCCGTCCGCATCGTATATCCTATCGCCCTTAGCCCGTTCGACAAACAGCGGAGACCGTCCCACACTGTTGAACGCCCTCACGGGACTGTTCACCCCTCCGGGCATAAATTTTTTCGCCTGCTCGTACAAGTTTTCCGAGTTGCTTGTGTTCATTTGGTATTTCCTTTCTTTGTGGTAAATCCTTTTAGTTTTTGACTTATAGTTTAATTACGATTGGCGGTTCGCTGACGAAACGGCGAACATAGATTTCTATATACTTGCTCATTATAATCACCTCCGAAACAGTATTTAAATTTTCAGAGGCATTTTTACGTCATAATCATTATAACAGATTCGCCTCTGAATTGCAACACATTAAAGCGATATTTCAAATATTTTATGCTGCTTTTTCGGACTAATCCTTGCAGTCCATATCCTTTTCAGCAGGCTTGAGAATATCGTAAATCTGATTTATTCTGTTTGTTTTCCCCTTGACTATATTTATAAATTGGGGTATAATGGAATAAATCGGGTAGATAAGCTGCCCGACCAAATCGGAATTTTATGAACTCGTTTAAATCATAAATTAATATGGTTAAGATTTTTTGGAGTAATAAATATGAAACTCTATGAAACAAATTTTAAGGCTATTGTAGATAAAGAAGAATTACCAGAAGCTGAAATAAAAATGCTTTACAAGAAAAGTGGGAAAAAATCATTTAAAATCTGTTTTTCTATATTATCAATAATAATGATTATATCTATTCCTTATTATTGGATAACTGAAAAAGAAGTTCCACTTTTTTTTATATTGTTTTTTGTATTTTTATGTTTACCAATGACAATTGAATCCTATAAACATAAAGAATTAAGTGCTTGTTATGGAATCGTCAAAGAAAAAACTGTTCGCTGTGCCAGAATTTCAGGCAGAGGACATATATTTATGCCTTATGAGAATACTGTTGAATTAGGCACTTACAAGCATAAATATACATTATCTCAAACTGTCTGCGAGTATTACTTTTGCACAGTTGAAATCAACGAAAATATATATGAGAACATATGTTGTGATAGAAAAGATTTTTTAAAGATTAATGAAAGAGAAAAAGTTGTTATATATTTTGATGATATATATAATTTCCCTGTTATATACTCTTGTTCTAATAATACATAATATATTTATCTGCTTTCAATCAACAATACAGCCTTATATTTCCCTTTAACTTACCTACAAATTCCGATTTATCGGGGAGCGTGAGCAAAATCTTACGCTCCTTTTTGTATTTCTACAACCATTACCTACTTTTTTAGGCTCTGATGATAAACCTTTGTCCGGTAAAACAGCGTATCATATATGACCATCATATTAAAAATCGACAGCAGAGCAAGCACACCATTCACAGCACCCGATGCAATGACAACAGATGAGCACCACATCAATCTGTGATGCTCATCTGCTTAAACAACGTAAAATCGTCCTTTTCTCGTAAGCTCCTCTTGTTGTGTCGGGGTTACTGCTTATTACTTGACCCAATCAACCTCAAGCGCATGATACGTGATAATGATATCCGCTCCCGCTCGCTTTATTGCTGTCAGATTCTCCATGATTATCCGCTGCTCGTCTATCCAGCCCCGCTCCGCCGCAGCCTTTACCATGGAATATTCTCCGCTGACATTATACGCCGCTATCGGCACATCAAACCGCTCTCTCGCACTCTTTAATACATCCAGATACGCAAGGGCAGGCTTTACTATTATCATATCTGCGCCCTCGTCAATGTCGTCCGCTATCTCACGCATTGCTTCTCTGCCGTTGCGACAGTCCATCTGATAGGTGCGACGGTCGCCGAAGCAGGGCGCAGACTCTGCAGCGTCACGAAATGGAGAATAATATCCCGAAGCGTATTTCGAACTGTATGACATGATAGGAGTATCTGCAAAGCCGTTCTCGTCCAGCGCAGCACGTATTGCCGCTACTCGTCCGTCCATCATATCCGACGGAGCGATGATATCCGCTCCCGCCCGCGCCATACTCACCGCAGCCTTTGCAAGCAGAGGCAGAGTTGCGTCGTTTAATATCTTTCCGTCCATTACCACGCCACAGTGACCATGAGCGGTGTACTCGCACAGGCAGACGTCTGCGATGACAATTAGCTCTGGATAATTTTTCTTGATAAAGCGTATGGCGTTCTGAACAACGCCGTTATCGTCATAAGCTCCTGAGGCAAGCTCGTCCTTGTGCTCGGGTATGCCGAAGAGCAATACTCCTGCGATACCCTTTTCGCGCACCCTGTCCATTATCTCAGGGAGCCTGTCCACCGAATACTGATATATTCCCGGCATGGACTCCACAGGTATTTTCTTATCCTCGCCGAAAACCACGAACATCGGATATATCATATCCTTAGGGGAAAGCCGTGTTTCGGCGGTCAGCTCCCGCATTGCCTCACTGCTGCGAAGTCTTCTGAATCTTTTCATTTTTATTCAGCCTTTCTATTTTTTCGATTATCCCGTCGGCAGTAAAGCTGTCGGCGATATATACGTTATCATTATTCACGGTCGGGTTTTTAAGCAGCTCTTCTGCGGTGATATTGCCGATGCAGACTATCTTAGTTCTGTCAGAAACGGTATATCCCGCATCGAAAAACGCCCTCACTCCCGAGCCACTGGCAAAGGTGAGAAAACCGGTCATTACAGTCTTATCGGAGCTGTCGGCTCCACAGGGTACGGTATCGTAAATTTTGATATCGTCATAGGTTATCCCGTTTTCGTCAAGAATTTTATTGAGTATCTGCGAGCCCTGCTCCGCCCGGAGGATAAGCACCCTTTCACCGTTCTTCACATTTTCCGCAAGAAGCCTTCCCAGTGCCTCTACCGTGTAGGTATCGGGCATAATATCGGGGATAAGTCCTACGCTTTTCAGCCGTTCGCCGGTAGGTCTGCCCACCACGGCAAGGCTTACTCCGTACAGTCTGCGAATATCTATCCCAAGCCGCTTCATGCGGGCAAGAAAAATATCCGCTCCGTTTGCGCTGGTGAGCACAAGATATTTATAGTCCGATATATTTTCAAGGGCCCGGTCAAGCTGTTCATTTTCTTCATATTCCGCTATCCGTACCACCGGCAGAGGATATGCACTGCCACCTCGTGCGTATATTTTCTCCGACAGCTTTTTAACGAGCTTTTCTGTTCCCGTAACAGTCACGGGGACTCCGTCAAGCACACCCTTCATGGTTTTTGAAAAGTCCAGCGCCGCTGTTTCTCCGACTATTATCACAGCAGGCGCGGAAATATTTTCCCTTCGTACAGCCTCCCCTATGTCGGAGAGCCTTTCCCGGACCGTCCTCTGCTCCGAGGTGCCGCCCTTTAATATCACAGCAGCAGGCATTTCAGGAGATATCCCCCCGCATATCAGCTCACGGGACAGCCTTTCCAAACGGTCAAGTCCCATAAGAAAAACAAGGGTTCCGTCAAGGGAGGCATATTTTCCGAAATATCCGTCGGGAGTATCCTCTGCGGTGTGGGCTGTGATGACGTGAAAGCTGCGGCTTACTTTGCGGTGAGTCACGGGAATACCTGCAAGCTCTGGGACTGCAATGCACGAAGATATCCCGGGAATTATCTCAAAGTGGATATCCTCACGGGAAAGAGCTGCTGCCTCCTCGCCGCCCCGTCCGAAAACAAAGGGGTCGCCGCCCTTTAACCGGACGACAGTTTTCCCCTCCTGAGCCTTTTGTAGAAGTATCTCATTAATGGACTCCTGTGCTTCGCTGTGCCTACCCATGCGCTTGCCCACGTAAATTCTCTCTGCGTTTTCAGGTGCAAAGCCAAGGAGCCTTTCGTCCACAAGATCATCATAGACAACGCAGTCCGCCTGTGACAGAGCATAAGCTCCCCGCAGTGTAATAAGGTCAGCTTCTCCGCAGCCGCCACCTGTGATATATACCATTCCGATGCTCATTTTCCCGAAACCATTCCTTTCAGCAGTTCATAGCGCTCCGATATTTTACCCTCTGCGGTAAGTATATTTCTTCCGTCCGCTGAGCAGACGAGCTTTATATTTTCGTCCGATACCTCTGTGAATATCCCTGCAGGGGTGTGGCAATTTCCGCCGCATATCCGCAGAAATTCCCGTTCGGTCTCAAAGGAGATGTACGTATTCCTGTGGGAAATCTCACGGAATATTTCCGCCGCTGCCGAATTTTCAGCAGCTTCTACTGCGATGATACCCTGACATGCCGCAGGAACGAACTCTTCCGCTTCAAAAGCCCTAAAGGAAAAGCTCTCACTGTTAAGGAAGTGCTGATTAAAGGCACAGCCATCGTTTCCGACACTCGAAAATCCGTCACTGAGAGTGTCGAGAAACGATTTTATCAGCGGTTCCTTAAGTATCCCCAGTCTTTCAAGTCCCGCAGCCGCAAGGATTATCCCGTCATACTCTCCGGAAAGAAGCTTGTTCAGACGAGTCTCCACATTGCCGCGAATATCCTTGAATACTGCATTCGGATATATCCGCTTAAGATTTTCGCGGCGCCGTAAGCTGCCCGTTCCTATGAGCAGCTTATCGGACATATCATACATAGCACCCTTTGGCAGCACCAGCACATCGCGGTGGTCGCCACGTTTCAGCACAGCGGATATTTCCAGTCCCCGTGTCAGCTCGATATCGAGGTCCTTTGCACTGTGAACAGCGGCATCTATCTCCCCCGAAAGGATACGCTCCTCCAGCTCCGAGGAAAATACCCCCTTTCCTTCTATCTGCGCGATAGGCCTGTCGATGTACCTATCTCCGCGGGAGGATATCTCAACAATTTCCGCTTCAATATCGGGATATGCATTTTTCAGCGCCCTCACTGCCATATCCGTCTGTGCAAGAGCCAGTCTGCTCTTACGAGTCCCTATTCTTATCTTCATACTCCATGTCCTCTAAAAGCTTGTAGATTTCCGACCTGTCGGGCAGCATTTCCGAGCTGTCGATATAATCAATAACTGCATACATAACGTCTCTGCGACGTTTTTCCGAAGAAAACCTCTCCCTGACAATAGGGCGCAGCTCTGCGGTCATCTCCGCGCAGAACAGCATTTTTTCGTCCATAAGCTCTTCTATCCTCCGCCGCAGATATGCTGAAAAAGCGGGAGCTGTCCCCGAGGAAGATATCCCCACGGAGATATTCCCCTTATGTACCAATGCGGGGAAAATAAAGGTACATTTATCGGGATCGTCCACCGTATTCACGGGGATATTATTTTGCACGCAAAGCTCATAGATATGCTGATTGACCTTTCTGTCAGAGGTGGCAGCTATCACCGCGCATACCCCCTGCAGAACGTCCTCAGAAAAGGGCTGCACATTTATTATAATATTCCCGCATTTTTCGGCCAGTCTGTATATCTCATCGCAGATATCGGGAGCGGTCACAGTCATCATCGCGCCGTACTCCGTCAGAATACACACCTTGCGGCATGCGACGCTTCCGCCGCCTATCACAGCTATTCTCTTATTATTTATATCCGCAAAAAAAGGAAAATATCCCATAAGCTCATTCACCGAATCCCTTTAAAATTTCCAGCACATGAGAAAGCTCCTCATACCGAAGCCCTGATTTCAGCCTGAATAGCAGCTTCTCAAAGGGCATTTCAGCCACATTTTTTCCGATACGCTCCGCCTCAGGCAGCATCTCATGGATAAGCAGCTCCTTTTTAAGCTCGTCCGTTTCCTGTTCGATGATAGCTTCCGCCGCCTGCGCCCCCGACATTTTCACACGATTATTCTCCCGGGCAAGCTCGCTGAAATGGTCGATATCAAGGACACTTGCCCAGGGGATATCATTGATAGCTTCCTCGATATCGTGAGGAACAGCAAGGTCGATGAACAGTCGTTTTCTAATATTGGTCACGCTTTCCTCAAGACGATTTTTAGTAATAGTATAGTGCGGGCTTCCCGTCGCCGATATAACAACATCTGCTCCGTTAATGGCAGAATATCTGTCGGAATAGCTCACTATCGTCACGTCCTCAGGGGAGAAAAAGACCTCGCCTCCATAGGTCCGACGGGTAACAGAAAGGCTGACGTTTTTATGCGCCAGCAGATTTTTCACCGTACTGGAGCCTATCCTGCCGCTTGCGCCGATAACGAGAGCATTCACCCTATCTCCGAGCTCAGCCGCAGCATTTGCTGCCAGAGTAGCAGTAGAAACAGGCACTCCCGAAAGAGTGGTCTCCGTTTTTATTCTTTTTGCGCAGGCAATAGCCCTTTGAAATATCATATTGAGCTCATAAGAGGTAAATCCCTGTTCCATAGCGGTTTTGAAAGCATTTTTAGTCTGACCGAGTATCTCGTCCTCGCCCATGACCATAGATTCTATCCCGCACGCCACCTTAAAAATATGACGGACGGCGGCTTCCTCGGAGAATATCATAAGCACAGGTGCCAGCTCCCCCTCGGAAACGCCGCCGAATCCAGAAAGCAGCGTCTTTGCCGCCGATATTGCGAAGCTGTCTCCCGAAAAATACAATTCCGTCCGATTACAGGTACAAAGCAGAACAAGCCCCGTAAGATGTTCATTTTCGAAAGCTCTTTCCCCCAGCTCATGCTGGACCTCAGCAGAAAAAGCCATTTTTTCGCGGAAGCCCACGTCCGCCTTTTTATAATTAACGCTAATGCAATACAATTTCATCACCGTTTATTATATTATCATATTATCTCTATCTTTTCAATAGTATTTTAATTAATTTTCTTGTTTGGCGGAGCACTCACGAGCAGCGATTATAGTTTCGAGAGTATCTCCCAGCTGCACGAACATCGTTGCCAGCAAGGCTATCTCCTTATTAGTACGGCCCTCCGCCACAGCCGCCGCCAAAGCCATAACAGCCGCTACAGGACATAGTCCGCCCGTCCGAACCTCCCCCTTATCACAATCCATACTCTCCTCCTCTCCTTCTTTCATTATATGCTTTCTATGTGCTTTTGTCATTATCGTGGTTGGGATAGTATGCTCTACCATTTTGGGGATTATCTGTAATTGTTTGTCACTCACGGCTAATTTGGCTGACTAACTGCGTTAGTCGCCACCACGCGTGTGGGAGGACAAGCTTCGGGAAGAGACAAGCGGCTTACTCATACTCTCATCGAAAGGCTTACTCTTAGTGTAGCGCCGCTTTTCTCTCCCCTACGTTTTTATAGCCTGCGGGCAGCTCCCACACCCACTTTTTCCTCTCCCCACTCTTTTGCCCTGCTTGAATACCATCGTCTATGTGGTATTCCGGTTACTTACGAGTTGGCGCCGACACCGGGAGGGTCGGCGCTTTTTCGTATCATAGGCTCCACTGAAAATGCTATTTGGGGATTTCGTTTGATATTTGTCCACTGCGTTCATGGATTTTTCACTGTTTACTGTTCACTCTAAACTAAAATCTATTCACTCTTCACTATTCACTTTTCACTAACCTCATAAGCTTTTCCTTTGCCTCTTCATAGCCGGTGAAAAGTATCCCCTTGATGCCGCAGTCCTCCGCGCCCCTGATATTTTTTTCGCGGTCGTCGAGGAAAACGCACTCTTCGGGAGCAAGGTCATACTTCTTCATCAGAATATTGTAAATTATCGGGTCAGGCTTCATTACATGGTATTCATAGGAAACCACCCGTCCGTCGGTATATTTCAGAAAATCCCAGTTCTTTGAGTGTATCTCAAACATGAATCCCGGATAGTTTGACAGCAGATATATATTATGTCCCGCCGCCTTGAGCTCCTTCAGCCAGCTTTCAGAATAATCAAAGGGGACGACTACATCTGTGATATCCTTCCAAAACAGAGCATATTCCTTTTTATGGTCGGGGAAACGTCCACCTATCTTGTCGATAAGTATTTCGTGTGGGATTATGGACAGGTCAAACTCGTCCCATATAGGGTCGTTTATCATTCTCTCGCCGAACATGTCGATGACCTCTTCGGAAAATCCAAGCTCACGGCAATAGCTCTGCCAGCGAAAATCCGCCAGCACCATGCCTATATCAAAAATAATATTCATATCATGACCTCCTGTAACGATATAATTATATCATTTTATTCAGCTGACTTCAAGAGCTTTTTATCATCTGAAACGTTTAATTCTGAATAATCCACAAAAACGGCTCTGAAAAATTGATGAATATGTATATTCCAAAACAGGACATCTTATGATATAATAAGTAAAACGATTACATTTCGGAGGATATATATATGAAGATGAATATTTCAAAGAAGCTTGCCGCGGCTGCAGCTGCAGTGATGATGCTGACTGCATGCGGAAGCGGTGCAGATACTGCCGACGCTCAGACCACAGCAGAAACGACTATTGCCGCTGAGGATAATGCTCCTGCAGAAACCGAAACAGCTGCAGAGGAAGCTGCTTCCGACTGGACCGAGCTGGATAATACTCAGATAACCGAGGAAATGGGTCTGGGCTGGAATCTTGGCAATCAGCTTGAAGCTGTGAACGGCGGCACTCCCGATGAGACCGCATGGGGTAATCCAGTTGTCACCGAGGACCTTATCAAGACTGTCAAGGAACAGGGCTTTTCCAGCGTGAGAATACCCGTCACCTATCTTTCAAAGATAGGCGAGGGTCCCGACTACACCATTGATGCAGCATGGCTTGACCGTGTTGCCGAGGTAGTTGATTATGTCATCGACAACGATATGTACGCTATAATCAACATGCACGGCGACGGTTACTATACCATTGACGGAGCATGGCTGCTCTGCGCCGAGGACGACGCCGCTCAGGAGGAGATCAAGGCAAAATATGAGGCAGCATGGACTCAGATAGCAGACCGTTTCAAGGATTATGACGAGCATCTCATATTCGAATCCATGAACGAGGAATTCAACAACGATTACGGCAAGCCCGACCCTGCAGCTTATGCCAATATCAACGCATATAATCAGATATTCGTTGATGCTGTAAGAGGCACAGGCTCAAACAATGAAAAGCGCTGGCTGCTCATTCCCGGCTGGAACACCAACATCGAATACACCGCAGGCGACTATGGCTTCGTTATCCCCGAGGACAAGCTCTGCACAGCTGACGGAAATCGTCTTATGATATCCGTTCACTATTACGACCCCTATAACTTCACCCTGGACGAAAATTCAAGCTCTGCAAAGACTCAATGGGGCAAGGACGCTGTTGAGAACTACGACAACTGGGGCCAGGAGGATTACACCGATACCATGATGAAAAAGCTCAACGACAAGTTCGTGAGTCAGGGCTACCCCGTTATCATCGGTGAGTTCGGCACCGTTGACAAGACCTACATTGACGAGGCAAACGGCGGATACAGACGCTACTGGGCGGAATACATAGTTAAGTCCGCAAAGGCAAACGGTATCATCCCCGTATACTGGGACAACGGCTGGAACGGCAAAAACGGTCTGGGCGTTATCGACAGAACCTCCTTTGAGGTTACTCAGCCTGATATAATCGAAGGCATGGTACGCGCTATCACCTCCGACAGCGATTACGAAATCCCCGCAGTAAAATAATCATACATAAAAACATTGAGGACATCACACAAAATGCGATGTCCTCATTTTTTCAGCCTTCGTGCTTTATCTCACCTGCAAGCTCAAAGCCCTTTTTCGCTGCGATAACAGCAATTATTTCATTGATAACAGCCGCCGCAGCTATGGTCCCCTGAAGTATCTCCGCACAACCGTCTGATACTCCCGACAGCATAGAAACCGCTATCCCCGTAAACACCAGAGAAACTCCCGAGTGAGGCAGCAGCGTCAGTCCCAGATATTTCTGCACAGGCTTTTCCGCTCCTGTGGCTTTGGAGCCTATTGCTGCGCCGAAATATTTTCCAAAGGCTCTCGCCGCAATGTAGATGAAGGTGTACAGCCCCGCATTCGCTATGGCATGATAATCAAGAGGCGCGCCCAGATTCAGTATCACAATTATCATCGCTATCGCAAGTATAGGGTTGAAATCGGTCATAAGACGTCTCAGCTGCTCATCGGATATCATATTGGAAAAAGCCGCGGAATACGCCATTCCCATGAGCATGAAGTTCAGCACAGGCGATGGCATAAGATAGGTATTGCATAACATTCCTATGACCGACGTAACAATTATCCCGAGGGCAAGTATTATCATCTGCGGATATTTCCCAGACAGCTTTTTCAGCAGAAAGCCCGTCGGTACGCCCACTGCAGCTCCTATCACAAGGGGCAGGAATATCATCACAGGTATCATCCATATCTTCATGGCTCCCCCGGAAACGTGCCGCGCAATTATGGAAATGACCGTGAAAAACACCGTCACTCCCACCATATCGTCCAGCGCTGCCATGGGGATAAGGGTTTTTGTGACAGGTCCCTCAGTCTTAAATTCGCTCACTATCGACAAAGCAGGCGCAGGCGCTGTGGCAAGAGCTATCCCTCCGAAGATGAACGCAAGATATATCGGTATCCCCGCAAAATGAAATACTATCGAAAATGCCAGCGTCACCACCGCAAAGGTCCCCATCGACTGGGTAAGAGTGGTCACTATCAGCGTTTTTCCGTAGCTTTTTATCTTTTTCCACACAAGCTCGGTGCCTATCATAAGTCCTACCGCACATTCAAGAACATGGATAAGCGTGCCGTAAGCAGGCGCGTCGATAAGCTCCTGGGTCACAAGGGAAAACGCATATGGTCCCAGAACGATGCCCGTGATGAGCCACCCTAAAATAGACGGAAGCCTCAGCTTCGATACGAGCTTTCCCACAAAAAATGCAATTAATATTGCAATCAGCCATTTTACAATGACCATTTGTCATTCTCCCTTCATCACGCCGTACAGCATATACTCGAACACCTTCGGAAGCTTTTCCTCGTGGAGGCTTATAAGGCTCTCAAAGGAGCTGTTTTCAGACCGCAGCCCGCAGCAAAAGCTGTTGAACATATCCTGCATCACCGAAAGATATTTCATGGCATTGTCGATATCCACGCCGTTTCTGAGACTTCCCCCAGACAGGATATTTCTTATCCATTCCCCGTTCATTTTATCGTAGGGCTCTCGCAGGCGGAGTATCTCCTCATAATGCTTTTCGGGGGGAGCTATCAGCGCTTCCAGCACCATTGCCGCCTTTTCCCGCTTTTCGCTGAAGAGCTTCATTCTCATATCGAAATACTTCCTGTAGTCGGCACATTCCTCATGGCAGGAAAGGTCCGCAGTTATCTCCTCAAAGCAGACCCGCAGACACTCGATGTAAAGCTCATCCTTACCGGTGAAATTGTGGTAGATAAGTCCCTTTGCTATCCCCGAATCGCTGACATTGTTAATAGATGACGCCGCATATCCCTTTGAACCGAACTCCCTTATCCCCGCACTGATTATTTTTTCTCTTGTTAGTTTGGTTTTTTCAGCCGATCTCATACACTCACCTCAAATAGACTTTTTAGTCTATTTTATATTATATTACTTTTAGACTCAAAAGTCAATATTTTTCCAAAAATAAAACCGCCCCTGAGGACGGTACGTAGGGAACTGTTGATCAACGCTTCCCTATCACTTTATAAAGTTGATGATTATCATCGCAATTCCGAGAGCAGCAAGTCCGAAGCCCAGCGCACGGTTCATAGTCTCCTCCGAGGCCTTGTTTGCAAATTTCGACGTAATCGCCGCTCCTATGAGCGTAAACAGTATGCACATGATAAGTATGGAATAATCGGGGATTCCTCCGCCGACAGCAAAGTGAGATACTGCTCCTGTCAGCGCAGTAAAGGCCATAATGAACACACTTGTCCCCACTGCAGTCTTAAGCTCATAGCCCAGCACGCTCACCAGCACCAGGAGCATCATCATACCGCCGCCTGCTCCCACAAAGCCGCAAATAAAGCCTACTGCCATTCCGCAGATTATCGACTGGATAACAGCCTTTTTCCTGCTTCTTGTCTGA
>CAMEYZ010000046.1 GCA_945947715.1 uncultured Clostridia bacterium
CATGACAACACCTCCCTTCTGCGGGAAAGTGTCCGGCAGGATAAATTATATCATACTCTGCGGAATATGTCAAATATCGGCAGCTGTTGGTTTCTGAGATTTGTTTCAAAAGCACTTGACAAATTTGTATTTGTGTGGTATTATGTAGGTAAAGAAAATTAAGTATACAGCATGACAACACAAAAACCGAACCCTCTCAAAGTTGCAGCTTTGAGGGGGTTCATTTGTGCTCCTGCCGGAAGCTTACCTATCGAGCCACTTGCTGATGTAATTGCTTATTACACCTGCTATGATAGATAATATCAAAGAAATTAAGTATTGCATGACAACACCTCCCTTCTGCGGGAAAGTGTCCGGCAGGATAAATTATATCATATAAGGCGAATTTTGTCAAATAATATAAATATGCGCTTGACCCGAAAAAATCGCTTATCATATATTGCATAATCCGCGAAAATGTTATATAATAAAATCAGAACATTGAATAATGCATAATTATGCATAAAAAAGGAGAGTTTCCATGAAGGACGGTTTTATCAAGGTGGCAGCCGTTACCACAGAGGTCAGGGCGGCTCATTGTGAATTTAATGCCAGGGGGATAATCTCTGCAGCAAAGTCTGCTGCTTCTGACGGGGCTAAGCTTATCGTATTCCCGGAGCTGTGCATCACGGGCTATACCTGCGGCGATCTGTTTCTCCAGCAGACACTGTTAAAGGGCGCAGAGGACGCACTCGCAGGAATAAAGGAAAAAACAGCCGCTCTTGACGCTCTTATCGTAGTGGGACTTCCCGTGCGGCACGGCGGAGACCTTTATAACTGCGCTGCAGTTTTGTGCAAGGGCGAGCTTTTAGGTCTTGTTCCTAAGATGAATATTCCAAGCTATTCTGAATTTTACGAGGGACGTCATTTTACATCGGGTAAAAATGTACGGCCTGGAACGGCTGTAAATATATGCGGAGCCTATGTTCCCATGATCACTGACGGGATATTCCGCTGTGAGGAAATGCCCGAATTTTCAGTGGGCGTTGAGATATGCGAGGACCTGTGGGTGGTGAATCCTCCTTCGGACAGGCTTGCTGTTGCGGGAGCGGCAGTTATATGCAATCTCTCTGCCAGCGACGAGGTCATCGGAAAGGGCAGCTATCGCAAGCAGCTTGTAACTGCACAGTCTGCAAAGCTTATCGCAGGCTATATCTATTCAAGCGCAGGCTTCGGCGAATCTACGCAGGATATGGTCTTTGCAGGTCATAATATTATCGCCGAAAACGGCACAGTCCTTGCTGAAACAAAGAAGTTTTCCGCCGATATCATCATGTCAGAGATAGACGTGTCAAAGCTGATGTCCGAGCGCAGAAGAATGACTACCTACGGCGGAGATGTTCAGCCCTGCACTGAGATATATTTCTCCCTTAAGCCCGAGCTCACCGAGCTTACCAGAATGTTCCCACAGACGCCCTTTGTTCCGTCGGGGAAGCAGGACCTTGCTCAGCGCTGTGAGGAGATACTCACCATGCAGGCGGTGGGCCTTGCTACCAGACTTAAGCACATCAACTGCGAGACCGCAGTGATAGGCCTTTCGGGAGGACTTGATTCTACTCTTGCACTTATCGTTACCGTTCATGCATTCGATATGCTGGGACTGGACCGACTGGGGATATTGACCGTCACCATGCCCTGCTTCGGAACTACAAACAGAACGAAAAACAATGCTCTTTCGCTGGCACAGGCTTACGGAGTAAGTCTTACTGAGATAGATATTACCGATTCGGTCCGCAGTCATTTCAAGGATATTGAACATGACGAGAGTATTCACGATGTGACCTACGAAAACTGTCAGGCAAGAGAACGCACACAGGTGCTTATGGATATTGCCAATCAGGCAGGAGGCATCGTTATCGGAACAGGGGACCTGTCCGAGCTTGCACTGGGCTGGGCGACCTACAACGGCGACCATATGTCTATGTATGGAGTAAATTCTTCAATTCCGAAAACACTGGTGCGGCACCTTGTTTCCTATGAGGCAGAGCATAGCGGCGCAAAGCTGGGGAATGTTCTCCGCGACATTCTTGATACCCCCGTTTCTCCGGAGCTTCTGCCGCCCTCGCAGAACGGCGAGATATCTCAAAAAACCGAGGATATCGTGGGACCCTATGAGCTGCACGACTTTTTCCTCTATTATATGGTCCGTTTCGGCTTTATGCCCTCCAAGATATTCCGTCTGGCGCAGCTTGCCTTCATCGGAAAGTACGACAGCGCCGAGATAAAGAAATGGCTGAAAATTTTTGTCCGCAGATTTTTCGCACAGCAGTTCAAGCGGTCCTGTCTGCCGGACGGCCCCAAGGTGGGAAGTGTTACCCTGTCGCCTCGCGGAGATTTCCGCATGCCCAGCGACGCTTCTGCCGACTTGTGGATAAAGGACGCGGAGAGCTTATAAGATATGGAAAATTTAACGAATGTAAATGTGATAAAGGATATAATGAGCCGCCACGGAATGACCTTCTCAAAGGGACTGGGGCAGAATTTCATTATAAATCCGTCGGTCTGTCCGAGGATAGCCGAAATGGGAAATGCAAGACCCGGCTTCGGAGTTATTGAGATAGGCACTGGCGTGGGAGTTCTTACCAATGAGCTTGCCAAGCGAGCGGACAAGGTGGTGGCTGTGGAGATAGACGGACGGCTCATTCCCATACTGGACGAGACCCTCGCCGAGTACGACAATGTGAAGATAATCAACGAGGACGTTATGAAGACGGACCTGAAAAGGGTCATCGAGGAGGAGTTTTCGGGGCTTGATGTGGCTGTATGTGCAAATCTGCCGTATTATATAACCTCTCCTATAATCATGATGCTGCTGGAAAGCAGACTGCCGATAAAAACTATCACGGTAATGGTACAGAAGGAAGCAGGAGTGCGGCTCTGCGCTGAAACGGGAACGAGAGACTGCGGAGCTGTCACCTATGCGGTAAGATACTACTGCACTCCAGAGCTTTTGTTCAATGTATCCCGTGGCAGCTTCATGCCTGCGCCTAACGTGGATTCCTGTGTAATAAGGCTGAATGTGGGGGAGAAGCCTGCTGTCGATGTAAAGGACGAGGACTTCTTTTTCAGAACGGTGCGGGGAGCCTTCTCTCAGCGAAGAAAGACCGCTGCAAATTCCATATCCTCCGCCCTTGGTACGGACAAGCAGACTGTCATGTCCGCCATTGAGGATATCGGACTGTCACCCACAGTCCGCCCCGAACAGCTTACTCTTGAACAGATGGCAGCACTATCTGACCGTCTGCTTGAAAGGATAGAATCAAAATGAGTACGATAAAATATCATATACCCGACTTTTTAAGGCATTTCCGACTGAATCTTATCCTTGCGGATTATTTAAAGAAAAATCCACAGTATTTTTATGACGATGTGGTCATAGGCTCCGTTTACGGAACATTCCCGACATCGCTCTGGAACGGCGGAAGATACTTCGAGGGAAACGTTGACCCGAGAGTTATCGCTGAGGTATTAAAGCAGTTCAACAGCCGCGGCATTGCCTGCCGGTTTACCTTTACCAATCCTCTGCTGACCGAGGAGCACTTATCGGATAAGTTCTGCAATGCTGTGATGAAAATGGCTGACAATGGACTCAATGAGGTAATAGTCAATTCACCGCTGCTGGAGGATTACATACGCAAAAACTATCCCTCATATAAGATAACAAGCTCTACCTGTAAGCAGATTGAGGATTTTGACAAGCTCTCCGAGGAGCTGGACAAGGACTACAGCCTTGTGGTGCTGGACTACAACTGGAACAATAATTACGAGGCTTTGGAGAAGATGCCTCATAAGGAAAAGATAGAGGTGCTGATAAACGCCTGCTGTACGCCTCATTGTCCGCGGAGAAAGGAGCATTACGAGAACATAGGCAGAAATCATATAGCATACTCAGAGTTCCGAAAGAAAAATCCTGTGGGAGAATTTAAGCAGGAGCCCTTCGTCTGCGAGCAGATGCGACGTCATCTATACGACACCGTTGGCTACAGCACTCATATCACTCCGCAAAGTATATACGAAAGGTACGTGCCTATGGGCTTTGAAAACTTCAAGATAGAGGGCCGCTCTGTTCCGGATATAAATGTTCTGGAAAATTATGTGTACTATATGGTAAAGCCCGAATACAAGGACATTGCCCGGCTTGAGATGCTGCTTGCCCTCACCTCGAAGTACAAATATTTTATGTGATTTCGGGGTGATATTACGGACAGTCTTATATTCAGTCTCAACTCGACCATACCTGTATTTCTGGTGATGCTGGTTGGGTGCTTTCTCAGAAGGCTAAATATTTTAAACGATGATTTTGTCACTGTCTGCAACAAATTCAATTTCAATGTAACGCTGCCTGTGCTGCTTTTCAAGGATATTTCCGAAACGGATATCATCAACGATTTTGACCTGAAATACGTGCTTTTCTGTGCAGGAGCAGTGACGGTGTTCTTTTTCGGCATATGGGGACTTGCGCGGATTTTCATCAAGGACAAATCCATTATCGGCGCATTCGTTCAGGCAAGCTATCGCAGTAGCGCAGCTGTGCTGGGAGTGGCGTTCATTCAGAATATATACGGCAATTCGGGAATGGCTCCGCTGATGATAATTGGCAGTGTGCCGCTTTTCAACATATACGCTGTTATCGTGCTGACCTTTGAGGGCATGGACAAAAGCGCGGACAAAAAGGCAAATATTAAGAAGGCCTGTCTGAACGTGCTGAAAAATCCGATAATAATCGCCATTTTGCTGGGGATAATATCCTCGCTTATAGGGATAAGGTACCCCGTTATCATAAGCAAGACCATATCCAGCATAGCAGCCCTTGCATCACCGCTGGCGCTTATCGCCATGGGAGCGGGCTTCAAGCTGGACAAGGCGATAAAAAAGGTAAAGCCCACCATATGGGCAGCAGCGATAAAGCTCATCGTACTTCCTGCCATATTCCTGCCAATAGCGGCGTATCTGGGATTTACCGACGAAAAGCTGGTGGCGCTTATCATAATGTTGGGCTCGCCTACCACGCCCAGCGCGTACATTATGGCAGAAAACATGCACAACGACGGAGTGCTGACCTCGGGGACGGTCATGCTGACCACACTGTTATCCTCGATAACGCTGACCTTCTGGATATTTATTTTCAGGTATCAGGGGTTAATATTGTAAAAATCAAGCGGCAGACCGCAGGAGTGTTTTTTCTCCTGCGGTCTGCCGTGTTTTTTTATAATGAAAATTATTGTTTGTTCATCTCATTTGTCAGAATTGAGATCCAGTTTCGGCGGCTATGTAATATTCTAAGGATAGTTACAGATTTTGTTTCCTCACGAATAACATCAAATGCGAGATATTTATTTATCAGCTGCATTCTAATACCATTTGCGGCAAGAAATGAGTCGCGGACAAGGGCGTTTCTTTCAGGAAAATCTGTAAGTGATGAAATTTTTTCCACAGCTACATCAAGAAAACGGATTGCTGCCGCATTGTTTTTCAGATTTTCTGATATATACAAAGCGGCGTTATACAGGTGATTTTCGGTAGTTTCTGAAATATTGATCTGGTACATTAATCGTTTATCCTTTTTCTGATATCTGAAAGAGCTTCGGAGAATGGGCGCAGCCTTCCCTGACGTTCGTCCTCGAGACCTTTCTCAAGAAGGGAGTAGAGTTCATGCCTGCCTTTCAGCTGCTCGTAAGCCTCAATGCTCATAACGGCAAGATCACCCTTTCCGTCCTTAGTGATAAAAACAGGCTCGGAATACTCGTGACAAAAATCTGATATTTTATTATAGCTGCTGCGCAGATCAGCACTTGGTCTTATTGCAGGCATAGGATTCACCTCCATTTTATTATGTCTGTATTATATCATATTATTGATGTGATTTCAATGCTTTATGAAAAAAGAGCTCCTAAAATGAGGAGCTCTTTCAACTGTCAGCTAAAAACTGTTTAACTGTTTTCCGCGAAATTGCCTGTGTAGAGGCTGTAATATCTGCCCTTCTGCTCGATGAGCTTGTCGTGGCTGCCACGCTCGATGATGCGTCCCTGTTCAAGCACTATGATGCAGTCGCTGTTCTTGACGGTGGAGAGTCTGTGAGCGATTACGAAGGTGGTCCTGCCCTTCATCAGCTTATCCATACCGTCCTGAACTATGCGCTCAGTTCTCGTATCAATGGAGCTCGTAGCCTCGTCAAGGATAAGCACGGGAGGATCCGCAATAGCCGCTCTTGCAATGGCGAGCAGCTGGCGCTGTCCCTGACTTAAGTTTGCTCCGTCGCCTGTGAGCATGGTATCATAACCGTCAGGAAGATGTCTGATAAAGCTGTCCGCATTGGCAAGCTTTGCTGCTGCAACGACTTCCTCGTCGGTGGCATCAAGCTTTCCATAGCGGATATTCTCCTTGACCGTTCCTGTGAACAGGTGGGTGTCCTGGAGGACGATGCCTAAGCTGTGACGCAGGTCCGCCTTCTTTATCTTGTTGATATTTATGCCGTCGTAGCGGATCTTTCCGTCCTGGATATCATAGAAACGATTGATAAGGTTTGTGATAGTAGTCTTTCCTGCGCCGGTGCTTCCGACGAAGGCTATCTTCTGTCCGGGAGTTGCAAACAGGTCCACATTATGGAGCACTATCTTTTCGGGAGTATATCCGAAATCCACGTCGTCGAACACAACATCTCCCTTAAGCTCGATGTACTCGGTGGTATCGTCAGCCGCATGATAATGCTTCCATGCCCACATTCCGGTACGCTCGGGAGTCTCGGTGAGCACGCCGTTTTCCTTCTTTGCGTTGACGAGGGTAACATATCCGTCGTCGGTCTCAGGCTGCTCGTCGATGAGCTTGAACACTCTGTCAGCACCTGCGAGAGCCATGATTATCGAGTTGAACTGCTGGCTTATCTGATTGATAGGCATGTTGAAGCTCTTATTGAAGGTGAGGAAGCTTACCAGTCCTCCGACGGTAAGTCCGCTGATATTGTTGGTAACGAGGAATCCGCCCACGATAGCGCATACTACATAGCTTAAGTGGCCCAGCTGTCCATTTATGGGACCTAAGGCGTTGGAGAACTTATTTGCGCTGTTTGCGCTGTGGAAGAGGTTGCTGTTGAGTTCGCTGAAATCCTTGACGCACTCGTCCTCGTGGCAGAAAACCTTGACCACCTTTTGGCCCTCCATCATTTCCTCGATGTAGCCGTTGAGCTTTCCGAGATCACGCTGCTGCTGGGAGAAGAACGTTCCGCTCTTTGCGGCAAGCTTTCCGGTAATGAGCATCATAAGTGCGACCATTATCAGAGTGACTATTGTAAGAGGAACGCTGAGTATCACCATGCTGACAAGCACGCTGACTATGGTAATGGAGCAGTTTAAAAGCTGGGGCATGCTCTGGCTTATCATCTGGCGGAGAGTGTCGATATCGTTGGTGTAGGTGGACATGATATCGCCGTGAGCGTGGGTGTCGAAGTATTTTATGGGCAGGCTTTCCATGTGAGTGAACATATCCTGACGGATATTTCTAAGTGTACCCTGGGACACGTTGACCATTATACGTGAGTACGCAAAGGAGGACAGCGTGCCTATGAGATAGAACACAGCAACTCGTCCGATAGCGTTTGCCAGGTTTGTAAAATCAGGATTATCGCTGAGCAGCAGGGGAGTGATATAGTCGTCGATAAGATTCTTTGTGAACAGATTTCCCTGAACGTTTGCGATGACCGAAACGAAAATGCATATCACCACAATGATAACATGGATAAGGTAATCCTTGGTGATGTATTTCATAAGTCTTGCGAGAAGCTTTCCGGGATTTTCCACCTTAGGAGCCTTCATGCCTCTGGGAGGGCCGCCGTGAGGACCCTTTACTTCTCTGACCTTCTGTTCTGCCATTGTTATCTCTCCTTTCTTATTTCTTTTCGTCGAAGTCGCCGCCGCCCTGAGTCTGTGACTCATAGACATCGCGGTATATATCATTTGAAGCCATAAGCTCGTCGTGAGTGCCGAAGCCGGATATCTTACCGTCGTCGAGGACGATTATCCTGTCGGCGTTCTGCACGGAGGATATTCTCTGTGCTATTATGAGCTTTGTAGTACCGGGAATTTCCTCAGCGAAGGCTCTGCGAATTTTTGCGTCAGTAGCGGTATCTACTGCGCTGGTGCTGTCGTCGAGGATAAGCACCTTAGGCTTTTTCAGCAGAGCTCTTGCGATGCACAGACGCTGCTTCTGACCGCCCGAAACGTTGGAGCCGCCCTGTTCGATGTATGTATTGTACTTGTCAGGCATTTTCTCGATAAATTCATCAGCGCAGGCAAGCTTGCAGGCGTGGATACATTCCTCCTCAGTAGCGTTTTCGTCGCCCCAGCGGAGATTGTCGAGTATGGTTCCCGAGAAGAGCACATTTTTCTGGAGCACAACAGACACTCCGCTGCGGAGAACGTCCAGGTCATAGGCACGGACATCATTTCCGCCCACATAGACAGCGCCCTCGGTGACGTCATACAGACGGCTTATCAGGTTGACAAGGGTAGATTTTGAGCTTCCCGTTCCGCCGATGATGCCGATAGTCTCGCCCGATTTGATGTCAAGGCTGATATGGTTCAGCACATTTTCGCCGGTGCCGCTCTTGTAAGCGAAGCTCACATTGTCGAAGCGGATGCTTCCGTCAGGGATAGCCTTGATGGGGTTTTCGGGATTGACGATATCGCTTTTCTCATCGAGGACCTCTGCGATACGCTTTGCGCTGGCAACGGACATGGATACCATAACGAATATCATGGAGAGCATCATAAGGCTCATAAGTATATTCATGCAGTAGTAGAGCATGCTGGTGAGATTACCTGTTGTAAAGCCGGTGTTTCCGGTGGAAACGATAAGCTTTGCGCCCAGCCATGAGATAAGCAGTATGCAGGTGTAAACGGTTATCATCATCACGGGATTATTAAGAGCGATGATGCTTTCCGCCTTTACGAACATCTTGTAGATATTGTTGTTCGCCTTAGTGAATTTTTCCCTTTCGTAATCCTCGCGGACGTAAGCCTTGACAACTCGGATAGCCGATACATTTTCCTGAACGCTGGCATTGAGGTCATCGTACTTTTTGAATACCTGGTTGAAATAGTTATTGACCTTTCCGATAATGCAGCCGATTATCAGACCGAGAATGATGACCGCCACAAGGTAGACCATTGCAAGCTCGGAATTGATTGTAAACGCCATTATCATAGCTACAACGATAGTTATCGGAGCTCTGAAAGCCATTCTGAGAAGCATCTGATATGCGTTCTGGAGATTGGTAACGTCGGTGGTAAGACGGGTAACAAGACCTGCCGTGGAGAATTTGTCGATATTTGAGAAGGAGAAGGTCTGTATCCTTTCAAACATAGCCTGTCTGAGATTGCGTGCGAAGCCTGTGGAAGCGTCCGCTCCGAAGTAAGCGCCTCCCACGCCGGCTGCCAGACCCACAGCTGCACAGCCTATCATACCAAGGCCGGCGGTAAGAATAGCGTTCATATCGCCTGCCTGAATCCCGTTGTCGATGATCTTTGCCATCAGCAGAGGGATTATCATTTCCATAATTACTTCCAGTATCATGCATATTGGAGTTATTATGGAGGAGCGCTTAAATTCCTTTATCTGCGCTGCCAGAGTTTTCAGCATAGTATATCATATCCTTTCTTTTATCAAGTTCATCAGCTGCGTTGTTTTTCGGCGTTGCTGCGCACCCTTTCGATAAGCTCACACAGCTGATTTATTTCCGCTTCGGACAGTCCGTCCAGTAGGGAGCTTTCCATTCTGTCGATTATCTTCCGGATACGCAGGTTCATAGCCCGTCCCTTTTCGGTAAGCGATATCTTGCGTAGCCTTGCGTCCTTGTCCACGAGGCTTCTTGTGACGTAGCCGTTTTTCTCCATGAGATTAAGCACGGTAGTAACGCTTGAGCGGCCTATCTTCAGATGAGCCTCCAGGTCCCTCTGAAAAATATCCTTATCGCTGTGGTCCGAAAGATATCCCAGAATAAAGCCATGAGTAGCGGTCACCTCGTCGATGCCGTCGTTTCGGAGCAGAAACAGCATAGTGCGCTTTATCTCCAGATCAGCATTCTTGATAATGCAGCCAATCCTATCCTGATCGCGGTCCTCGGGGTCGATCACGAAAAACACCTCCTTATAATTGTTTTTATTCAAACAATCTATGTAGATTATACAACAATATTTTTTCTTTGTCAATGAAACGAGAAGGTTTTTCATGCAGAAATTTGTTTGAAAAAAACAATCTATTTGTTGATTATGCACAATCTCACAGCGGATATTTTTTATTAAAACCGCATATTACAATTTTTTAGAAAAAGCTGTATAATAATAGTATAAGAAATCGGAAAAAACGGGCTTTTATGTCGGAAAGGAAGGTCCATAATGCCAAAGATAGGAAATAACTACGTATACAAAACCAACGGAGTATGTACCCTTGCGGCGGAGGAAGACCGCAGCGGCACAAAATTCTACAAGCTTATACCCATATTTGAAAAGACCCTTTCAATATTTGTTCCGGAGGATAAGGCGCAGCTGCGCACTCCTATGACAAAGGAGCAGGCCGAGGGGCTGCTGCTGAGCATAAAGGACATGGAAAGCGTGTGGATAGAGGACAGCCGGGAGCGGAGAAAGCATTTCGGCGAGATACTTTCCGACGGTGATATTCCAGAGCTTACGGCGCTGCTGAAATCGCTGTGCGTGAAGAAGGCGGAGCGTCATAAGCATGGAAAATACATGTATTCCTATGAGGAAAATCTGCTGCAGAGCACCATGAGATCGGTCAGCGGCGAGGTGGCATATTCGCTGGGCATTTCACGGACCGATGCGGTCACCATGCTGGAGAGCAGATTCTGCGAGTAAAACAAAAAACGGGACCTTCGCATATAGTGCGGAAGTCCCGTTTAGCTTTTCAGGGATATTATCTGATACCGTATTTTTCGATTATGTAGTCCATATCCTTATCGCCTCTGCCCGAGAGGTTGATAAGAACGGAGCCCTTTTCCATCTGTTTTGCCAGCTTTATAGCATAGGCAACAGCGTGGGAGCTTTCGATAGCAGGGATAATGCCCTCCATTCTGGAAAGGGTGAAGAAAGCGTCGATGGTTTCGTCGTCGGTGACAACGTCGTACTTTACTCTGCCGCAGTCACGGAGGAAGGCGTGTTCGGGACCGGAGGAAGGATAGTCCAGACCGCTTGCCACGGAATAAACAGGAGCGGGGTCGCCGTTTTCGTCCTTAAGCATAATGCTGTTGAATCCGTGCATTATGCCCTCTGTGCCGTATTTAAGGCTTGCTGCGTGGTCTCCGAGAGCTGGGCCTCTTCCGAGAGGCTCTACGCCATAGATTTCAACGGGGTCGTTTAAAAATCCCGAGAACATGCCCATAGCATTTGAGCCGCCGCCTACACATGCGACTACAGCATCAGGGAGCTCGCCAGTCATTTCGATGAACTGTTCTCTTGCCTCGATGCCGACCACGCTCTGGAAATCGCGGACCATCATAGGGAAGGGGTGAGGTCCCACAACAGAGCCGATGCAGTAGATGCAGTCCTTGTACTCCTTGCTGTAGGCAGCAAAGGCAGCGTCAACGGCTTCCTTAAGGGTAGCAAGTCCGTCAGTGACTTCGATGACATTTGCGCCGAGAATCTTCATTCTTGCAACATTGGGAGCCTGTTTTTTGATATCGACAGCGCCCATGTAGATATCACATTCGAGACCGAAATAAGCTGCTGCGGTAGCAAGAGCCACACCGTGCTGACCTGCGCCAGTCTCTGCGATGACCTTTTTCTTGCCCATATACTTAGCAAGAAGAGCCTCGCCCATACAGTGATTGAGCTTGTGAGCGCCGGAGTGGTTCAGGTCCTCGCGCTTAACGTAGAGCTGAACATGACCGAGGCTGTTAGAGAGGCGTTCAAGGTAGGAAATAGGAGTAGGTCTGCCCTGAAACTCGCGGCGTATCCTGCGGAGCTCGCCGATAAATTTGCTGGATTTGCAGATAGTGAAGTAAGCCTCAGTTATCTCGTCCATAGCCTTTTTCAGCTCATCGGGGATATAGGCTCCGCCGTACTTGCCGAAATAGCCGTTTTTGTCAGGATAGTTTTTGAAATAGGTATCAAAGTCAATGCCATTGTAATCCATAATGAATCTCCTCCAAATGATTTCCGCGGGCGGCAGGTATGAAAAACCCCCGACAGAAAGGAAGTTTTCTGTCGGGGACGAATATTTTATCCGAAGTGCAGTTATAGGATGCTCTCCGACCTGACGTCATTTCCCCGTAATTTTGCTTATCTCCGCCGAAGCGGAAAATGTCCGATACAGTCAGTATAGCATATTATTGTTAATTTGTCAATATGTTTTTAATATTTTTTTAAGATGGCGACGCAGCTATGACCAAATAAAAAGAACCTCGGAACCGAAGATAGTTCCGAGGTTCTTGGAGCTGTTTATCAGATTTGAACTGACGACCTCATCCTTACCAAGGATGTGCTCTACCAACTGAGCTAAAACAGCACACATCAAACTGAGGAGGATTTGTTCCTCTCCGTTAATGCTTTATTATTATAACACGCATATTTCGAAATGTCAATAGGTTTTTCGAAAAAAATAAAAAAATTCAAAAAATTTGAATAAAATGGATACAAAAGCCAATAATTGGGATAGAGAATGCTTACATAAAAGGAGTAAGAAAATGAACAGACTTGATGCAAAAACCCTTGCTGCAGCTGCAGGACTTATCGTATCGCTGCTCTGCGCGTCGGTCACCGATGTATATGGCCACTATGAGAATATCACGCAGAACGTTCTTCGGCTGCATATCCCGGCAAATTCCGATTCCGACGAGGACCAGCAGGTGAAGCTTGCTGTCCGGGACGAGCTTATCAGCCGCTCGGAGGATATCTTCGCAGATTGTATTACTCGCGAGGAGGTCCTCGCTGCGGCCGTGGATAATCTTGACC
>CAMEYZ010000047.1 GCA_945947715.1 uncultured Clostridia bacterium
GTCTCGCCCCGCAGCAGCATTATCCCCAGCGAATCCTCGCTGTCTGCAAGGATAGTTTCCTCCGCAGTGAGCACAGCTACCCGCTCGGGGTCCTCCGCAACAGGTATCACCGCAGGCACGCCGTTTTTCGAGAAAACGGAAAGCTCGTACAGCTCCGTCTCGAAGCCCTCTGCGGGGATATTCTCCGCCCCCTTTTCAGGAGAATCGGAAAAGTACACCGGACAGGCAGGGGATATCTCCCCGTCGGAAAATTCGGCAAGCATTCCCAAGTCTCGCAAAGCCGCGCTGTCAGCGGCGATACCTTCGCAGTGTCCGAGGAAAAGCTCCATGCCGCAGCTCTCGGCAGCGTTATCCAGAGCCTCTGCGGCGGTCCTGCCCGTGCCGTATGAGGATACGTCCTCCGCTTCCTCACCGCGGGCTGCGCTTCCGAACACCGATACGGTATATACTCCCTCGTTCAGGGAGACTCCCATGGACGTCACAAACACCGTGGAATTGAGGTCACTTCCTCCGCAGGAGGTCAGAAACAGCATCGCTGCTGCCGAACACAGCAGTCCTGTCATTTTTCTGTTCATAGCTATTCACTCCTTTCTCAGCAGCTGACATATCGGAACAGCAGCTCCTCCCAGCGCCAGCAGTATCAGCATCAGCATACCGCTCCCCCTTATGTCAAGCAGAAATAAAATGTACGCTCCTACGGAAAATATCAGCACCATAGGAAGCCTTTTCGGGAGGATAGTCCGCAGTATATCCGCTCCGAGAAATATCTTCAGGGATATGGTAAGCACCGCCGCCAGCGACCATACTATCATATACACAGCATCTATCCGCTGTAAAAAGTGTATCCCCGCAGCAGAGCCTGTGTCAAGGAAGGGATATCCGCAGATATAGGCATAGTCCCCGAGAACAAGTATCACCGAAAGGGTTATCCCCGCCGCGATGATAAGCCTTCCCGCCAGCGAGAGATATGCTCCGCAGCGGTATCTGTTACGGGTGAATTTTCCCATGAGGCATAATACGATAAGCTCCGTGCCTCCTGCCATGTCATCATACACAGCGGATATCACATTTCCCGCAGACATCTCACAGCGGATATGCTCGGCGGATATCTTCTCACAGCTGCCGCCCACCATAAACGCCACCATAACAAGAAAAAGCACCATGACTGCTCCCCCGCTGCGGCATATCCCCTCCGCTCCGCAGTAGGCGCAGTACATGCATACTATTATGAGGATAAGGGCGATGATACATTCATCTGCACCGAAATCGAACCGTGCTCCAATAAAGGACGAAAACTCCGAAACATCGGTAACGCACGCAAGGATAAGGTACAAAAGATATACTGCGGCAGCTATATTCCCCCACAGCCTGCTCCTGCCGTATATGCAGTCAACGATGCCGCAGTCATATCTGCTGTAAAAAATGACAAAGGGTATGATAAGCAGCGCTGCCACCACGGAGGATATCGCCAGCGCCAGCAGCTGCTCGGAAAAGGAGAATCCATCCCGTATCAGCGGAATGTGGGTCATCAACGTGAAAATGCGGCATATCATCACAATGAGCGCCAGCTGCACAAACCCGACCTTCGGAGAGCCTGACAATTGATAATTTTTCATTATATCACCTGAAATCCTTAATACGAACCGATAATTATCAATTGTCAATTCTTATCGACTCCGTTGTATTCCTCGACGGTAACGTTCCTTCCGTCCAGCCTTTTAAAGCCCAGCCGCACGAACACGTCTCCCATAGCCCTTCCCGTCAGCGGAGACATAGGCGAGGTCACAGGCACGCCGTAATTTTCCAGCGAGCAGATATTCACCAGCGCCGCAGCAGCTATCAGAGCCACTCCGTACAGCCCCATAAGTCCGCCTGCTATCACCGACATCAGCCGCAGCACCGTCACAGGCTGATTAAGCGCAGGTATCACAAAGGAAGCCGTAACCGATATGGCACAGACAAGCAGCATGGGATTAGTGATTATCCCCGCAGAAACGGCGGTATCTCCTATGACCAGTCCACCGATTATGGAGACCGCTCCGCCCACGCTTTTCGGCAGCCGCACTCCCGCCTCCCGTATGACCTCGTAAAACAGCAGCACGATAAGGGCCTCTGCCATGATAGGAAGCGGCGCCGAAGCCTCCGCCTCTGCCAGATTCAGAAGCAGTTCCTTTCGTATCAGCTCACGGTGATGTATCACCGCCGCCGTATATATCCCGGGGAGAAACACTGCTATCATAAATGCCGCATATCGGATAAGTCTGATAAACGTTGCATAATATGGACGGAAATTGTAATCGTCGATAGTGTGGAAATTGTCGGAGAACAGCGCAGGCATCACCAGCGCAAAGGGCGTCCCCTCGATAAGCAGCCCGATGCGTCCCTCGATAAGCCTTGCGCACATGACATCGGGGCGCTCAGTGGTAGATACTCCCGAAAAGACCGACAGCTTTGTGTTGTTCAGATAAGGCTCCGCATATCCGCAGCCCAGTATGGTTTCTAAGGGGATATCCTTCAGCCGTTTTTCCAGCCCCTTCACCAGCTTCATGGATACTCTGTCCGCCATGTAGCAGAGGATAACGTCCACATTGCTCTTAGAGGATATAGAAAAAAGCTTGAACTGCAGAAGGGGCGATTTTATCCGTCTGCGGACCAGCGACATGTTAGTGCGGACCGTTTCCACGAAGCCCTCATGGGCTCCGGTGATATTTCCCTCAGAGGAGGGCTCGTCCACGCCGCGGGTCTCGTAGCCCTGTACTCCCAGCGAAAACGCCTTGTCCACGCCGTCTATGAGCAGTATCGCAAAGCCTGACATGACCCGAGTGATGATATCGCCGTAATCCTCGGAGATGGCCCTGTCAAGTGTGAGCATCATCTTATCGCGGATATGCTCGAAAAGCTGCATTGAAGTGGTATCATCGGGAAGCTTCACGCCCATAAGTGGGACCATTATCATGCGGGAGGTGGTGGAGGTGGATATCATGCCCTCAAATGCAATGAGAGCAGTCCTTACCCCTGCTATCTCCATGGGATTTATCAGCAGGTCGGAGCTGTTGTTAAGTATATGCTTTATATCGTTGAGCTTATCGTCGAGAGAAGCCGCCAGCTTTACTCCCTTGTAGTTATACATATCGGGGACCATTCTTTTCATGGATATCTCCTTTCGCAGAATATTATCCATATTATTTATCAAATTGCCAATAATATACGAAGCCCCGGTCAGCGCCGCAGAAAAATTGTCATATTTTTATATTTTTTCACTAATATATGCAGCAAAAATGTAAAATCTCACAAATTTCAAAAAAAAGCATTGACATTTCGCTCCGATAATGCTATAATTATAAAGCTGAATAAATCACTGGGGTGTCGCCAAGCGGTAAGGCACTTGACTCTGACTCAAGCATTTCCGGGGTTCGAATCCCTGCACCCCAACCAAGAAAGTCTGTTGCAGTTTATGCTGCAACAGACTTGTTTTTTATATAATATTATATAATAACGGAGAAACGGACTATGAGAAGATACGATGATATATATTCTTTGTTCAGAGAATGCTTTCCGCAGCTGACTGCCTCCTACGACAGCTTTACCCGACTCTTGAAGCCCGACGAATGCGAAATAATAAAGCGCACCGAAAATGGCGCAGTCATCGGCTTCGGGATACGATGCGGCGAGCATATACGGCTTCTCTGCGTTGCTCCCGATTCTCGTGGAAAAGGCATCGGTTCAGATATCCTCAGTGAATGTGAAAACATGATAAGCTCTGCAGACTATGAGCATGCCGTTCTCGGCGAAGACAGCTGGTTCTTTCTCGGCGCCGTTCTTTCAGAGGACAAATGGGACAGCCGCAGCTCCGATTTTTTCGAAAAGCGTGGATATGTTTTCAGTGACAGCTGCATGGAAATGTCCGCAAAAGCAGCCGAGCTTGATATGGGTTCGGTCCCCCATACAGACGCAGAACACCGCTTTATCCGTCCCGACGAGCACGATATGCTTATCTCGGCAGTTGCTCGGGTCGATAAGGACTGGTGCCGTTATTTCTCCGATGATACCTGTACCTTTGCATCTTTATGCGGGAATGAGATAGTCTCCTTCTGCATTGCGGAGGATCACTGCACCACCCTTATCACAGGCGAAGGAATAAACATCGGTTCTGTGGGCTGTGTAGGGACTGTTCCCGAAATGCGGAAAAAGGGCTATGGCCTGGCAATGGTGGCAGCGGCTTCGGATATACTCCGAAACAGAGGCTGCAGTGATATATACATTCATTATACAGGTCTTGACAAATGGTACGGAAAACTTGGCTTTAAGCCACTGATACGTTTTGCCACAGGAAAAAAATTATTATAATATACACAAACGAGGAACGGACACCTTCCGCTCCTCGTTTTATTTGTAATAAGTATATCAGCCCTCAATGAGCTTTTTCAGTTCATCAGCCTTATCTGTGCGCTCCCATGCAACGCCCAGATCCTCTCTGCCCATATGACCGTATGCAGCAAGCTGTCTGTACTGAGGCTTTCTCAGGTCAAGGGTCTTTATGATACCGTCGGGAGTGAAATCGAACACCTGCTCAACAGCCTGTGCAAGCTTCTCGTCGGAGACCTTTCCTGTGCCGAAGGTATCCACCATTACCGAAACAGGCTTTGCCACACCAATAGCATAGGCAAGCTCAACCTCGCACTTATCAGCAAGACCTGCTGCTACCACGTTCTTAGCAGCATATCTTGCAGCATATGCAGCGGAACGGTCAACCTTTGTGGGGTCCTTTCCGGAGAAGGCTCCGCCGCCGTGACGTGCATATCCGCCGTATGTATCAACGATAATCTTTCTTCCGGTAAGACCGCTGTCGCCCTGAGGTCCGCCGATAACGAAGCGTCCGGTGGGATTTACATAGAATTTTGTATCCACAAGAAGCTCTGCAGGAACCACTGGCCTTATAACATGCTCCACGATATCCTCACGAAGCTTTTTGATATCCACGCTGTCGGAGTGCTGGGAGGATACAACTATCGTATCAATGCGGATAGGCTTACCGTCCTCGTACTCAACGGTGACCTGAGTCTTTCCGTCGGGACGGAGATAATCGAGGGTACCGTTCTTGCGGACCTCGGTCAGTCTCTTAGCAAGCTTATGAGCCATTGAGATAGGCATAGGCATGAGCTCGGGAGTCTCATTGCAGGCATAGCCGAACATCATTCCCTGGTCTCCCGCACCGGTAAGCACCTCCTTGGAGTCGCCGGTCTCTCTGTACTCGCTGGCCTCGTCAACGCCCATGGCGATATCAGAGCTCTGCTCGTGGATAGACTGGAGCACGGAGCAGGTATGACCGTCAAAGCCATACTTTGCGCGGTCGTAGCCGATGCCGATAACCACATCTCTGACTATCTTGGGGATATCCACATAGCAGTCAGTAGATATCTCGCCCATGCACATGACCATTCCCGTTGTGGTGCAGGTCTCGCAGGCAACTCTTCCCATAGGGTCCTGCTCCAGGATAGCATCGAGGATAGCGTCAGATATCTGGTCGCACATCTTATCGGGATGTCCCTCTGTAACGGACTCGGACGTAAAAAGCATTTTTGACATTTTAGCATACTTCCTTTCATTGTCTTATCATATCGGCAGGATTCCGCGCACAAAAAAAGTGCGTCCGGATTCCGAAACGCACGAATTTTACATGAATAAAATTCCTCATCTCTCGGAATATCTCCGCAGGATTTAGCACCTTCTTTATATACGACCGAAAGGCGTATCATAATCAGGTTGCCGGGCTTCACAGGACCAGTTCCTCCGCCGCTCTTGATAAGGTATTGATTGTATCTCTTATTATATACTATATTTCTCTGCTTGTCAACAGTTTTCGCAAATTTTTATAATGCATATTTTGCCATCGTCCATGCATAGTTATTTAGTAACGTAACACATAGCAAAGCTCAGGCATATACTTATTATGAATTATAAATTGGAGGTTTACATATGCCAAAGGTATTTTTAAGTCCATCGACACAGGAATGGAATCACTACGTAAACGGCGGCACCGAGGAGGAATACATGAACCTCATCGCTGATGCCATGGAGCCATACCTGCGCTCCTCAGGGATAGTCTTCACCCGAAACGACCCCGCAAGGAATGTGACAGGAGCTATCGCCGACTCAAATGCGGGAGATTATGACGTTCATCTTGCGCTGCACTCCAATGCAGGCGGTGAGGGCTACGCAGGCACTGCCCGGGGGATAGAGGTCTACTACTCGCCCTATTCCAATTACAGCCGGATACTTGCCACGATAATCGCCAACAACATCAAGTCCATCTACCCCGACAAGGACCTGGTTACGATAATTCCCACCACCAGCCTTGCGGAGGTCACTCAGACAAAGGCTGTTTCGGTGCTGGCGGAGCTGGGCTATCACGATAACATCTCCGACGCAGACTGGATAAAGAGCAACATCGACAGCATAGCAAGAGTAATGGTCCAGTCCCTGGCGGATTATTTCGGCATCCCAATGATAGAGCCTATGCCCGAAGCCTCGGGAATGGTCACCGCAGACGGCTCCAATCTGAACATACGCAAGTTCCCGTCCATATCCTCGGAGATAATCGGCTCCATACCGGACGGTGCAGTGGTAAAGATACTGGGCGAGACCGGCGGCTGGTATGTGGTCTACTATGACGGTGTGACAGGCTACGCTTCCGCAGCATTTATCCGCAAGGAATAGCAGTCCTCCAAACAAAAACAGGGAGCGGAAGCACTTTCCGTTCCCTGTAATGATATCTGAGCTTTTATTCGCCCTCTTCTTCCTCGTCGAACATTTCCTGAATACGGTCAAGGAAGATATTTCCTATGCGCTCGTACTCCTCGTCGTCGTCGATAGTCGCAAGGATATCCTCGCCGTCCTCGCCGGTCTCAGCCTTGAGGACAACCAGCTCGGTATCACCCTCTATAGACTTGACAGGATCGTCAAAGTAAGGAACCAGTGCGTAATAAACAACACCGTTTTCCTCCAGCTGATCGATCATTTCAAAATCCTGCTCAACGCCGTCCTCGTCAACAAGAGTATATATATCGGCATTTTCCTGAAAATCGTTAAATTCTTCGCTCATTGCAAAACCTCCTGACTCTTTATAGCACACGCATTATAAATTTATTATACTACAACCCCACGAAAAAGTCAATATTCATTTCTAATAAAAATCTTGCATAAAATATGTGCGGTATTTTATGCTCAAAACTATTGACTTTGCATAAAAGATGTGGTATATTATAAACAAGGAAAAGGAAAGCAGAGAACAAGCTCTAAGAGATGAGCTTTCAACGCAGACCAGCTCCTAAAGTGTGACACGTAAGAGCGTTTCGGATGTCGGCAGATGCTTTAGTCGCAGCAGTGACAGGAACGCCACGGGAGTCAAATTAAGCTTGGAAAGGATATGAGCCCAATGGCAACGGCAGAAGAGTCACAGTTTAGCGCAGAGGCTGTTTTCAGCGGCTCGGATAATTTATACAACTGATATATCGGAAGTTTAAAATGAGAGCTTTTCTCATCTTCAAATCGGCGGGATTTACCGCATTACAAGGATTGTATAGATAGTTTGGACCGCAGGAATTTCAGCATTGAAAGCAAGTTCCGCGGTATTTTTATACCCTCACGGACGCGCAGCTTCGGCACTCAGAGAAAATTTACGGAGGGCAGTCCAATGGACAGTTAATTTTCCGATGACTCTTTATTCTTGATGAAAGGCGTGAGTCCAACATACAGGTTAATTTGTTCGGTACTTAAAATTTTCGATTGGAGATAAGTCCCATGGAAAGGTAACTAAACTTTTACCACCCAATTTCTTATGAAAGGCGTGAGTCCGACACACAGGTTAATTTGTTCGGTACTTAAATTTCTTGATTGGAGATAAGTCCCATGGAAAGGTAACTTTACTTTACCCCTTGATTTCTTATGAAAGGCGTGAGTCCAACATACTACTCAGTTGTTAGGATATTAAATATTTCGATTGGAGATTAGTCCCATGGACAGGTTATAAGTTTTCCTAATTATTTCGAGAATTAAGGAAAGGCGTGAGTCCAAAGAACAGTTCGGCTTACCACTTGAAACTATATTACTTTGATAGGAGATAAGTCCAATGGAGAAGTAAATTTTCTTCATTCTTACTATAAATGAAAGGCGTGAGTCCCAAAAACCACTTCAGTCTTAGTTGATCTTATGTGATTAATTTCCGAAGACTGCTTCGTTTACATAAAAGGACGTGGTATTTATGAGGATCAGATCAAATAAATTCATCTGAAAGCTAAGGAGTGAGTCCGCCCGAAAATTCAAGTGCGGCATAAGAGCCGTAAATTAACAAGTTTATAAATGAGCTGTCTGGTCTGGCAGCTCATTTTTTTATTGACATTCTCCGTGTTTCGTGGTATACTGTAATCAGAAAAAATGACCGAAAGGATAATTTTATGCTTCCCGAAAATATAAAGGCTGTCATCTTTGACGTGGACGGCACCCTTCTTGACAGCCTTGACGTCTGGGCGGACTCCGACAGGATATTTCTTGAATCCTTAGGCTTTTCATATGACCCGTCCATCTCCGACAGAATGAAATCCATGCACTATATTTCCGCAGCTCAGCTGCTTATCGACGAGTATCATATAGATATGCCGCTGGACGAGGTGATGAACCGCATCGAGGATATCGTCCGGGACAAGTATTTCCATGAGGTGCCCGTAAAGCCCTATGCCTTGGAGCTTATCAGCGAGTGCAGACGCCAAGGCATCAGAATGTGCGCGGCAACATCGAATCTTCGTGCTCTGGCAGAGGGGGCCCTGTCCTCGGGGAAAATACTCCCTTGCCTTGATTTTATCATCACCTCCGACGAGGTGGGCAGCAGCAAGGACGACCCCGAAATATTTTTCAGATGCGCGGAGAAAATGGGGGCCGCTCCCTGTGATACCGCCGTTTTCGAGGATTCCGTACATGCGGCGTCCTCTGCGGCCAAGGCCGGCTTTTATACAGTGGGAGTTTTCGACAGACACTATGCGGCGGAATTTGAAGAGCTTAAAAAAATATGCTCCCGCACCATCACAAGCTTTGAAGAGCTTATCCGAAAGGACGTATAAACATGGGCGTTCCTGTAATTTTCAGCAATATCATCGGCTACGACGGACTTATCTTTATCGCCGCAGCTGCCAATGCAGTGATATTTCAAGGCGCAAGAAGCTCTGCCGTGAAGCTGTACTCCAGCATGCACAAGGAGGTATATACTCCCTCCTGCGGCAGCGATATCCGGTCGATAAAATCAGATATCGGCAGGCTTACCGACAAAAAGGTCTCTGCCATGCGGGAGCGCGCTGTGGCATGGTATACCCTCTATGTGAATATCACGGGGATATTTCCTCTGCTGGGAATTCTCGGCACGGTAATTTCTCTTCTGGGCATGGTGGGCGACACCTCCGATGTTTCGGGAAGCTTTTTCGCTGCGCTGACCTCCACATTCTGGGGACTCATCTTCGCGATAATATTTAAATTTTTAGATGGCTTCGTCTCGCCAAAGCTTGACGACGGAGAACGTGCCGCGGAGCTTTTTATGCAGAGAAGAGCGGAAAAGCACCCCTCTGCCGAGCTGGACGAGGTGCGTAAGCTGTACGAAAACAGCGAAAAGGACAGCCCCGAGCTTCCCGCTGATAAGAAAACGGAGCCGAAAACATGAAAAGACGAAACAGCATTGGTATCGAGCTCACTCCCCTGCTGGACGTTATCCTGATACTTCTGTTCCTGGTGATAACGCAGAACAACGCCGAGACCGAACGCATCGCCGAGGAATACAAAACGTCTGAACAGCAGCACATCGAAAATGAAAGCCGCCTTGAAGCCGAGCTGGAAAACAGCCGCCTTCAGACCGCAGATGCAGAAAATATCATCTCCGGCTATGAAAGCTTCGACGAATATTCGGTAATAATAGCTGTGGGGATAACAAGAAGGTCCGACGGTACCCGTACAGTTTCACTGTCGGAAAACGGGGAAATATCCCATATCTCTTACGGCTGGGATAGTCTCAGGTACGGCGAGAATGCTCTTAGGGCAGAGCTTGAAAATATGATATCCTCCGCCGAGGACCGACCTGTTTTCATATCCTTCAACTACGACGAGAACGATATCTACCTTCGGGATTATCAGCTTATAGCTTCTGTGCTTGACGATCTTGACGGGGATAGCTTATTCATAAAATACAACAAATTGACCTGAAAGGAAGTCTGACTATGAGCAGTGAAAAAAATCCCGAAAAGAAGAAAAAGAAAAATAAGGGCAATACCATATTTATCCTGATAATCGCACTGCTGGCGGCGATATGCCTTTTCCTGTGGAAATTCGGCTTCGGCGCAGGAAGCGACGGCACAGGCACCGGCAGCGGTTCGGGAGATGCCTCACAGACTGAAACAGTCTCCGACACTGCGGAAAGCGATATTGCGGAAACAACCGCCGAGGATACCGCTGAAAACACAGGGTTGTCCGTTGAGATAATTATCACTGACGACAGGATATCCGCAAACGGCGAGGAAATGTCCGATGCTGATGCTCTTAAGGACTATCTGCTGTCAAATCACGTATCCTCCGGGGACGATACAGAGGGCACAAAATATACCCTCGTGGACAGCCATGCTCTGAAATCCGCATACGACAGCGCAAAGGCTGTTCTGGACGAGCTTGGCTACGAATACTCCGAGCAGACTATGGAGGAATAATGAGTAAGATAAAGCTTAATCCCGGAACGCTGCTGGCTCCCCTGCCTGCGGCGCTGGTGACCTGCGGCAATGAAGAAAGTGCAAATGTGCTGACGATAGCATGGACGGGCATACTCTGCACAAAGCCGCCCATGACCTATATTTCCGTCCGTCCCACGAGACATTCCCACAAGCTCATCTCCGAAACAGGCGAGTTTGCCATAAATCTCACCACCTCGGCAATGGTGCGGCAGACTGACCTATGCGGCGTGAAATCGGGTGCAAATACTGACAAGTTCAAGCTCTGCGGACTTCACAAGGCACCTGCGTCCATAATATCCGCTCCCCTTATCGAGGAAGCTCCCCTGTCGCTGGAATGTAAGGTGGTAAAGGTGATACCACTGGGCTCCCATGATATGTTCATAGCAGAGATACTCTGCACCGATGTTGATGAAAAATATCTGGACAGCAAGGGAAAAATCAATCTTCAGCAGTCAGGGATAATAGCATACTCTCACGGCGAATATTTCGCGCTGGGACGAAAGCTGGGCAGCTTCGGCTATTCAGTGGCAAAAAAGAAAAGGAAGAGATAAAAATATCCGTCACAGCGGGCATATCCTGCCATGACGGATATATTTTTTCTTACTTTTTGCCAAACAGAGAGGAAAACAATCCCTTTTTTCCGCCCTGCTTGTTAGAGGCCTTTGAAACGCTCATAGATTTATATTTATAGCCCGTTTCGTCGATGACCTTTTTCATTTCGTCCTTTGATATCTCATTGGGAGTCTCAAATACAGCCTCACCCTTTTTCTGAGAAGCAGTCACATCCTCTGCATTGAATGCCTTTTTTATCGCCTCGCAGATATGCTCCTCGCAGACTTCGCACATCATTCCATCGATCCTTACAGTCACTTTATACATACATATTCTTCCTTTCATGCCACACAATACTACTCAAGAATCCTATATATAAAAAAAATAAACTGTAAAAACAGCATGTTAATATCTATCTATAATAATTATACCACTGTTTAAATCAAATACAATCCAAAAATCAAAGAAAAAATTGTACCACTTTTTACACATTTAAGATTATTTTAAGCTTCGGGAAGGGTATGACAGGCAGGGGATTTTCTGCGTGTTCTCCGATGAGCTTTTCCGCCCATACCATGTTGTACCACCGTCCGAATTTATAGCCGCAGCCCTGAAATTCTCCCACGATACGGTAGCCCATGCGCTTGTGAAACTCCACGCTGTCCATGGTGAGATACTCGTCATTATCGGCGGAAGGACAGCCTATGCAGGCGTTGAGATTGGTGATGTTCTGTCTGAGGGAGATGCTTTCCAGCTCATTATATAACATTCTGCCGATGCCCTGTCTGCGGACATTTTCCTTTACATAGACAGTAGTCTCCACAGCATGATCGTATGCGGCACGGTTCTTGAACACTCCCGTGTACGCATAGCCCAGCAGCTCACCGTCACGCTCTGCGGCAATGTAGGGATATTTTTTCAGAGTATTTTCAATGCGCTGCCTGAACTCGTCCACGGAGGGAACGTCATACTCAAAGGTTATCGCCGTGTTCAGCACATAGGGCGTATATATGGCAAGCAGCTCCTTCGCGTCGTCGGGACGGACTGTGCGGATAGTTATTTTGTTTTCCATTTTGTTGACCTTCTTTTCTGTAATTCTCACAGCTTATACTGCATAAAATTCCCATTTTTAACAAACCCGAAATCTGAGTAAAGCAGCACGCCCATATCCGAGGCTGTTATCTGAACAGTGCCGCAGCCGTAGTCACGAGCTTCCTTCACCACTCTTGAAAGCAGCTCCCTTGCGATACCGCGGCGGCGATAGGACTTATCGGTGTACATGCTCGAAAGGATACCCGTCCTGCCGCTGGGACAGCCAAAATATGGCGGTCTCTCCACAAAGGACATTCCGCTGGTACCGACGATTCGTCCATTGTCCAGAGCTATCCACGACACAAAGGTACCGTCCGCCATATGCCGGTGATAATA
>CAMEYZ010000048.1 GCA_945947715.1 uncultured Clostridia bacterium
AATCCTTACTACGGTGTAGCTTACGACGGCAATAAGAAGGATGATTTCCTTAACAAGGATAATGCTCTCTGGTACAATCCTTACTTCACACAGGATCTCTATCAGACATGGACTTGGAAGTATCTTGATGGTGTTGACAACCACAAGGCAGGCAACGGTTACAACCAGTTTGGTCCTAACGGAACTCAGAATGCACAGAGCCTCTTCGGTTCTTACGCTTCTCAGTGGAACAAGAACCTCCTCGCAGCTGGTCTCGTAGTTAACTCTGCATGGACAATGCAGCTCAACCAGGCTACAGCATTTGAGTGGGGCGACCAGACAATCACATTCTTCTGGGATGATATCACTGATGATGCAAACGTAACTAACGCTGCTAACTTCGTTACTTCTCTCCAGCTCTACACTCCTGTTGAGTGGTTCTGGGATAAGCTCGATGTTTCCGTTGGCGCAGCAATCGCTGAGGACGTAGCTTCCAACGCAGGCCTCGAGGAGGACGTTGAGGAAGTTGTTGAGGAAGAAGAAGTTATCGAGGACGTAGTTGAGGAAGAGCCCGTAGAGGATGAAATCGAGGAAGACTTCGAGGAAGATTTCGAAGAGGACTTCGAGGAGGACTTCGAGGAAGAGGAGCCCGCTGAGGAAGAGGAAGAGGAAGAAGAGCCCGTTGAGGAAGTTGAGACCGTAGAGGTTGAGTCTCCTAAGACTGGCAACGCTCCTGTTGCTCTCGCAGTTATCCCTGTTGCTCTCGCAGCTGCAGCTGTAATCGCTAAGAAGAAGAACTAATCTGAGCTTAGGCTTGATTATAACTTATCTTACGATTAATAACTCGTAAATAATACCGCCCTTCGCATGTTTATGCGGAGGGCGGTTTTTATATGTTCGGCTTTGTTATTGTGCACAATTTATCCACTTTTTACATACTGTTGTGTAATTTTACTATTATTATTGTGAAAAAATTGTAACCTGTATGTAACTTAATCAGTTTCTTGGAGGATTTTTGTTAAAAGTGTACAAATATCAGACGCGAAAATATATGCGAAACCCTTCAAACTGTCTTGACAATTTTTAATTATCATGATAAAATTATTATACGGCTAATTATCTGCAGCAATCTGAACGATTTCTTTAAACACTTTGGTATGAATTTGCATGATTATATGCGTAAGAATGTAATCTGTTACAAGGATTTAATAATTGTGCATCTTGCGGCCCCTCACTTTTGGGTAAGGGTATATTTTAAGCCGATGATTCTGATTTTCTATGAAAGGTGGTATATTCAGTTGTCAAGGAAAAACAGACTGAGAAAATCTTTAGCCGCTGTTCTGGCAGTTACCCTTTGCGGCTCTGCTGTTCCTCTGACGGCGTTTGCTTATAACTCGGGATATTCCGGTTCGGAAAATCTTACCGAAGAGGAAAAAGCTGCGTTCTACACCGAAAAGGCGACTTACAGCGACTACTACGACGAACATTCCTCAGACAAATACCCCGATAAGGCGGTTCCTCTGACATACTCCTCCGCTGAAGACGGCGCTGAGGTTGAGGTTAAGTCCTTCGAGGGTAAGGATAACGTTATCGTTTGGTCTAATCAGGAGGGTACCGTTAATTTTACCGTTGACGTTCCTGAGTCCGGCAACTATAACATTAAGCTTACCTACTATCCTATTCCTGGGAACATGACTACCTCTGAGATATCTGTCCTTCTCGACGGGGATTCTCCCTACGATGCTGCTACACGTGTAGAGCTTCCCCATACCTTCGTTATGGATGGCGAGATTACAAGGGATTCTAAGGATAACGATCAGGCTCCGATGCAGGTCGAGTCCCCTATGTGGCGGACAACCTCTGTCAATGACCCGGACGGTATCTTCAATGAACCTCTTATCTTCAATCTGTCCGAGGGTACCCATACTATTAGCTTTAACTCCGAAAGAGCTGCTATCGCAATCGCTTCCGTTGAGCTCTATCACTATAATGAGCCTGAGGCTTATGTGGCTCCCTCTGAGTCGGAATTTGCGTCTAATAGCTCTGTTGCTAATATTAAGATTCAGGGCGAGAACTATTCCTATACTAACTCTGCGGAAATTCTCCCCTCCTACGACCGCGGCGACTACCGCACTGAGGACCACAACGGCGACCCCGGAAGCCCTACTAAACAACGTTACAATACTCTCGGCGGAAGCTGGAAAACTACCGGTCAGTCTGTTACCTGGACCGTTGAGGTCCCTGAGGACGGTTACTATCACCTCGGTATCAAGGGAATGCAGAATTCAATGCGCGGTATGTACTCTAATCGACGTCTTTATGTGGACGGCGAGGTTCCTAACTCCGCTTTCGAGGATATCAAGTTTAACTATGATTCCGACTGGATTCTTACAACTCCTATCGACGAAAACGGCGATGAGGCTTACCTTTACCTCACTAAGGGCACCCATGAGCTCACCCTTGAGGTTATTCCCGGTGAGATAGGAGAGTTTATCCGCCGCCTTGACGAGGTCGTTTCTGAGGTAAACAGCTACTATCTCCAGATACTTATGATTACAGGCCCTTCTCCTGATAAATATACCGATTATTACGTATATAAGGAGATCCCTGAGCTTCTCGATGAGTTTGAGCGTCTCTCTGCTGAGCTCAGAGATATTCAGTCTGAAATCGAGGCTCTCTCTAATCAGAAGGGCTCGGAAGCAGCAGCTCTTGAACGTCTTGCTACCGTTCTCGATTACTGCGTAAAGAAGCCCGATAAGATTCCTAATCAGATTTCAAACAGCGCCCTTAAGGATAATGTTGCTTCCGTTTCCTCCTGGATGCGTACATACAGACAGCAGCCCCTTACTATTGACTATATCGAGCTTGCTCCTGCAAGCGGAGAGCTTTCCTCTATTAAGAATAATGTGGGCAAATCCTTCGTGTTCGGCTGCAAGTCCTTCTTTGGATCCTTCTTTGAGGATTATACGGTCCTCTCCGATACTACTGAGAATTCTGTCAATGTATGGTCCTCCCTTGGACGTGACCAGACTAACGTTGTTAAGCAGATGGTAGATTCTCAGTTCAACGGAAAGTATGGCGTTGATGTCGCTATCAACCTGGTACAGGGCGGTATCATGGAGGCCGTTCTCGCTGGAAAGGGTCCCGATGTTTCACTCTTTACCGGCGGTGAGTTCCCCATCAACCTCGCTATTAGAGACCTCCTTGAGCCTATCAACGATAAGGAAGGCTTCGATGAGGTTTATGCAAGATACGCTGAGTCCGCATTCGTTCCCTATACCTATGAGAATACTCCGTATGCTATCCCTCTGACCAGAAACTTCCCCATGATGTTCTATCGTAAGGATATCCTTTCTTCGATAGGTATCTACGAATACCCTGAGACCTGGGACGACCTTATCGACATGCTCCCCGCATTCCAGAGAAACTACATGCAGCCCGGTCTCGTACTTCCCGGCGTTGCGGTGTCGAATATCGCTAATGCAGCAGGTACCTCCGTTTCTCCTGCAACTGAGGAAGGTCATACCTTCGCTCTCCTTATGCTCCAGTCCGGTCTTAACTACTATAATGAGGATCAGTCCGAAACTAATTTCGACTCCCAGGAGGCCGTTGAGGCTTTCGATACCTGGACGAAATTCTATACCACCTACGGCTTTGACCAGACATATGACGCATTTACTCGTTTCAGAACCGGTGAGGCACCTATCGTTATCCAGGACTATTGTTCGTTCTATAATCAGCTTAATACCGCGGCTCCTGAAATTGCAGGTTTGTGGGATTTCGCTCCCGTTCCTGGTACTGTCCGCGAGGACGGCACCGTAAATCATGCCGCTAACTCTAACAGCGCCGGCGCTATGATTCTTTCAAGCTGCAAGAATCCCGACGCTGCATGGACGTTTATCAAGTGGTTCTCCGATACAGACCAGATGGTCCAGTACGCTCAGAATGTTGAGGGCGTTATGGGTTCGATGGGACGTGTTGCTCCCGCTGATCAGGAGGCTCTTAAGAGACTTAACTGGTCTAAGTCCGAGCTGGACAAGATAATCGAACAGATGGATCAGCTTGACGAGATACCTATTATACCGTCGTCTTATGTTGTAACAAGAGGTGTTATGAACGCGTTCCGTGCCGTTGTTAATGACCACGATAACGCAAGAGAAACTCTCCGCTGGTACAACAAGGATATAAATAAGGAAATCACAAGAAAACGTCAGAATCTTGGTATTGATGATACGGACTGACGTATAAGATTGGAGGATTATAAATTGGCTGTTAAAACCGCTGATGAAATTCTTCTGCCGAGCGAGCGAAAAATGTCCCGCAAGGAAAAAAGACAGTATACTCTTCACGAAATGAAACGCAATAAAATGTGCTACATCCTTATGGCACCCTTTATGCTGCTGTTTCTCGTGTTTACTGTAATTCCTGTGTGCATGTCGCTCCCTATGGGCTTCTGCGACTTCGATATGGCGCACGCGCCCAAATGGGTCGGCTTACAGAATTTCTACACACTTTTCATCGAGGACGACGTCTTCATGGGTGCGATAAGAACCACTCTTATCTTCGCACTCTTTACGGGACCTCTCAGCTACGCAATGAGCTTCCTGCTCGCATGGCTTATCAATGAGCTTCACCCCGTACTTAAAACAGTGTTTACACTGGTATTCTATGCGCCTTCTATGGCCGGCAACATCTACTTCGTATGGCAGCTTATCTTCTCGGGTGACTCCTATGGCTACCTGAACTCAATTCTTATGGATCTCGGTATCACAACTACCGCTATCCAGTGGCTCACCGACGGAAACTACCTGCTGGCGTGCGTTATCATTGTTCAGCTCTGGGTTTCCATGGGCGCAGGCTTCCTTGCTCTCCGCGCAGGCTTCCAGGGTATCGACAAGTCAATGTACGAGGCGGGCGCTATCGAGGGTATCAGCAACAGATGGCAGGAGCTTATCCACATCACTATCCCTTCAATGGGTCCTCAGCTGATGTTTGCTGCCGTTATGCAGATCGTTTCGTCCTTCACAGTAGATATCGTCGGACGTTCACTATGCGGCTTCCCCTCTACCGATTATAAGGCACATACCATTATGACCCATGCGTTTGACTACGGCTGGGTAAGATACGAGATGGGTTATTCGTCGGCAATCTGCTTTGTGCTGTTCCTTGCAATGTTTGTTTGCAATCAGCTGATAAGCAAGCTGCTCGGCAAGTATTTGGACTGATAGGGGTGAGCAAGCAAAATGAAGAAAAAAGAATTGAAACCTTCGGAAATCGCCGCACAGATCGAAGCGGAAAACGCTGCTCAGCTTGAGGCTCTCCGTAAAAAGCGGGAAAAAGAACACCGCAAAATGGAAAAATCTAAGGGTACCAACAAGCAGGTAGGTAAGTCGTGGAAAAATGATATCGGCATCTTCCTTCTGCTGTTCATAATGGGTCTGTTTATGATTTTCCCGATCTACCTTTCGGTTGTAAACTCCCTGAAGCCCGTTAACGAGTTCTTTATCATGCCGCCTAAGCTTTATACGCTGGCGCCTACCTTCGATAACTTCCGCGACCTGTTCAAGGTTGCTAACAACTCCTGGGTGCCCTTCAGTAGAAACATTTTTAACAGTATTTTCGTTACGGTTGTTGCTACTGTTTTTGAAGTGTTTTTCGCTTCCACTGCAGCTTTCGTTCTCGCAAAGTGCAGATTCCCCGGAGCAAAGGTTTTAAACCAGATAATCGTTATCGCGCTGCTCTTCAACAGCCAGGTAACATATATCATGCAGTACATCGTTATGGCAAAGCTGCATATGATCAATACATATTCGGCACTTATCCTTCCCCTTATCCCGTCGTCTATGGGTCTTTACCTTATGCGTCAGAGCGTTGGTCAGATACCTGATGCTATGATCGAGGCGGCTAAGGTAGACGGAGCAAGCCTGCTCCGCATCTGCTGGGGAATCGTAATGCCTAACAGCAAGCCTGCACTTATGACAATTATCATCTTCCAGTTCCAGGCTGCATGGAATGCAACGGGCGGCTCTCTCGTATATGATGAAGCTCTTAAGACTATCCCCGTTGTCGTTCAGCAGATAGCCGCAGCAGGTATCGCACGACAAGGTGCTATCTATGCTTCGGCAGTCGTTCTGATGATCCCGCCGCTGGCAATATTCATCGCGGCTCAGAGCCAGGTTATGGAAACAATGGCACACGCAGGTATGAAGGATTGATTATATATACTATATATAATATTTTATTGTGACGTATATATGATATCTTTGCAATGCACGCGTGAAACCAAATTAAAAGAAAAGGGTGATAATATGTCAGGCTTGAAAAAGCTTATATCTATTCTTTCGGCTGCTGCCATTGCCTGCTCCCTGGCGACTATGACGGCAAGCGCGGCTGAAAGCTATGACCCTTACAGCTATGACAGGTGGGGCGACGCTGTTGCTTCACAGGCCGGATATACCGCAGATTATTTCGTGGACGGAACTACAATCGGCTGCGGTGCATTCAACGAACCCGGAGACTTCTTTATTACTGAGGATAACCAGTTCTACATAGCTGACAAGGGAAACAACAGAATTGTTGTTACAGATCTTGACTTTAACTTGATCGAAATACTTACTGAATTTGATTACAACGGCGAAAAGCTTGAGCTTAAGGCTCCCGCAGGCGTTTTCGTGGACAAGTATACAGATAATCTGTACATCTGCGATACCGACAACAGCCGCGTTATCAAATGTGACCGCGACGGAAATGTTGACCGTCTGTTTGAAAAGCCTAAGTCGGAGCTTTACTCTCAGGAGCTTACCTATAATCCTCAGAAGGTTCTCGTCGATAAGGCAGGCAATGTCTATGTTGTCGTAAAATCCGTTACAAAGGGTGCCGTTATGTATAATGCTGACGGAGATTTCCTCGGATTCTACGGCGCTAACCGAGTTGAGGCTACTGCTGAGGTAATCATGAACGCCTTCTGGAACACCATCTCCACTCAGGCGCAGAGGGAACACTCTACTAAGACAACTCCTATCGGCTTTACAAACTTTGACCTGGACGATGACGGCTTTATCTATACCGTTACCGACTCCCAGGAAATTAAGACCGACGCCGTTAAAAAGCTGAGCCCTAAGGGTACTAATATCCTTGAGACTCTCGGCGCTACCGATGTTGTTTTCGGTGATATCGACCCCGCTTACTACTCCATTTATACTAAGAATTCCTCCCTCACCGATATTGATATCGGTCCTAACGGAGAGATGAATATCCTCGATTTCGCACACGGAAGAGTTTTCCAGTACGATAAGCTCGCAAACCTCATGTTCATTGTGGGCGGCACGGGCGAACAGCTGGGAACCTTCAGAAATGCGACCTCCGTTGAGTCTTATGATAATCACCTTTATGTGCTGGATTCACGTAAGAACAGCATAACCGTGTTTACCAGAACCACCTTCGGCGAGATAGTTACTGAGGCTACTAATCTCTATAACGACGGTTACTATGAGGAATCCTATGAGCCTTGGTGCGAGGTGCTCAAATATGACGGAAACTATCGCCGCGCATACATAGGTATCGGAAATGCACTCTTCCAGCGCGAGGAGTACAAGGAAGCAATGAAGTATTACAAGATATCTATTTCAAGAGCAAGATACAGCAAGGCCTTCGAGGGCTACCGAAATGAATTCCTGGAAAAATACTTCTCTCTGCTGCTTGTCCTTGTGGTACTTCTGATAGTTCTTATCGTAGTATACAGGAAGGCTAAAAAGCGCGGAGTTTTCGACCGCAAGCGTGCAAAGCGCAGAATGTGAGGTGTATAGAATATGTTGGATTTAACTAAAGGACAATTCGTCAAGCACGTTCTATTTCACCCCTTCGAGGGCTTTGAGGACCTGAGATGGAAAAAGGGCGGTTCCATGAGAATTGCTGTTGTCGTTCTCTGCCTCCTCTTTGTAGAGCAGCTTGCATATGACAGAATGTACGGCTTCCAGTATTCCGTAGTTTATGATAAGGTATTTAATATAGTACCGTATTTCTTCCGGAGCTTTATCCTTTTCCTGACCTTCGTGGTCGCAAACTGGGCGATGTGTACGCTGTTTGACGGTGAGGGCTCTATGAAAAATATCTTCATTGATACGGCGTACTCCCTTATCCCCTTCGTGGCGTCGGGACTTATCGCAACAGTCCTCTCCCACATCTTCGTTGAGGATGAGTACATTTTCATCAGCGCTATCGAGATAATCGGAACTGCATGGACAGTGGTATTGTTCCTGTCGGGAATGAAGGCGGTGCATCAGTTCTCCTTCGGAAAAACTCTGGCACTGCTGCTGCTGACTGTGGTGGCAATGATAGCGATACTCTTCCTGCTGATACTTCTGCTTACGCTCTTCCAGCAGGTACTGATATTTATCTTCTCTATCTACACGGAGCTGTCCTATAGACTGAGAGTATAGTTTAATTTAGAAAAGTGGTGAGAAATTCGATGCGAAAGCATACTAAACAAATCATAGCAGGCATTGTGTGCGCGGCAATGATGACTTCTCTGGGTATTTCGGTATACTCCGACAACGAGGAGGAAGCAGCTGTTGAAGAAGCTGTTGAGGAAGCCTCCGAGGAGGCTTCCGATGAGGAGCCTGAGGAGGTCATCACCGAGGAACAGGCCTTCGCAGAAATGGAGCTTGTGACCGAAAATGATAAGCTCGCACTGTACAGGTCAACCGAGAAAAACAGCACAAGCATATGCCTGGTGGATAAAAATTCGGGCAAGAAATGGTTCTCAAATCCCGTAAACGCCGTAAATACTAACGCGAAAAAGGCGCAGAAGAACGACCTTCTCTCGGGTATGAGCCTTGTCTACGCTGAGCCTGCAGACCGCCGTACAACAACGGTCAACAGCAAGGCAAAGGGCGATGTGACGGTTGAAAGTGTTCAGAATGGCATCAAGATCACTTACAAGTTCGCAGAGTGCGGAATTACCGTTCCTGTGACTATCACTCTTGAAGCAGATCATCTGAAGCTTTACTGCAATACCTCCGAGATAGTTGAGGAGCATCCCTCTACAAGCTCGGGCAAGCTGGCCTCTACCCTGTCCTTTATGACAAGCTTTGGCGCAGCTGACAGAGATACCGAGGGCTACTTTGTTATCCCCGACGGAAGCGGCGCACTGATCAACTTCAATAACAACAAGACAGGCTTTAAGGTATATACCGGCCCCGTTTATGGCTCGGATATAACTCCTGTCAAGACTACTAAGAGCTACGTTTCTCAGAATGTATACCTGAATATGTTCGGTATCGTTGAGGGAGATAGCGGTCTGGTAGTTGTAGCCGATAAGGGCGATACGGCAGCTTCTATCAATGCTTATGTTGCCGGTGAGATCAATACCGATTACAACGGCTGCTACTTCTCCTTTGAAACAAGGACCTCCGACGAATATCTCATGGGTGGCGGTGAATCCAATCCTCTGAAGGTATTTGAAAAGCATGGTATCCTCGTTCCCGAGATTGAGCTTAGATATTATCCTGTTTCCTCCGATGACGGAAGCGATATCGACTATATCGACATCGCAGATACATACCGCGATTATCTTACCGGCTCCTGCGGAGTGAAGACCTCTCCGAAGGTGGAGGAAAATCCGCTGTATCTCAACTTCTATGGCGCGACTATCAAGAAAAAATCAATTCTTGGTATCCCCGTAAATGTTAAGGAAAAGGTAACAGGCTTTGACGACGCACTGAATATTCTTGAGGAGCTTGACGGATATGGCGTCGATGATATGGTCGTAAGCTATAAGGACTGGACAAGCACTGATATCGGCGAGAAGATCACCGATAAGGCGTCTCCCGCAGGAACTCTCGGCGGAAGCAGCAAGTTCAATAAGCTCATGGATTATGCAGAGTCCAATAACATCGCTATCTATCCCGATGTTGAAAATCAGACCTTCAAGTCAAGCCTTAAGTATATGACCATTACTAATACGGCTATCAGAGTTTCTAACGCATATTCAAGACAGATAGTTTATGATCTGGCTCACGGCGTTGAGAATAAGTATTACAGCTCAATGTCACTGTTCAGCCCTGCGTCCTACAACAAGGCGTATACAAACTTGATCAACAGCTATCAGAAGAAGGGTATCTCCAATATCTCTCTTGGCTCCCTTTCCAATACCATTTACGGTGACTACGGCAAGAAGGCTGTTTCAAGAGAAATGTCTAAGGGCATTATTGAGGATATCTACAGCAGCGCTCAGCAGAATGTGGGTTCTGTAATGGCTGACGGTGGAAATAAGTATGTTCTGCCCTATGTCGATACAGTTTCCAATATCCCCATTTCCTCCAGTAAGTACGATATCTTCGATCAGGAGATCCCCTTCTATCAGATCGTGCTTCACGGACTTATCCCCTGCTCTACAACCGCTATCAATAGCGAGCCTGATATCGCAGATGCAGTGCTTACAGCTATCTCCTGCGGCTCCAACCTTACCTTCGACCTTATTGGTACAGAGGCCAGCGAGCTTAAGGATACAAGATATGACCAGTATTACTACGCATATTACGGAAACTGGGCAGAGGACGCAGCAGGCGCATATCGTCTGCAGAACGACATCCTTTCGGACGTTGCCGGCCAGAAGATCGTTGAGTACAATATCAGCGCGGACGGCAATGAGATTGAAACTGTTTACGAGGATAATACTACAACAGTAGTTAACTTCGAAAACGATACTGTAAAGCTTAACGGAACTACCTACAAGCTTGCGGATTACTTCAGCGAGGGGGTTGTCGGCTAATGAAAAGAGCACCTATGTCTTACGAAAAGAAAAAGGGTCTTTACGGCTACGGCTTTATCGCTCTGTGGTTCTTGGGCGCAATGTTCTTCTTCGTAATTCCTGTAATCAAGTCATTCTATTATTCATTTAACACTGTAACGCCTGAGGACGGCTATCTTGCCATAAGCTGGGCGGGAATTGACAACTTTAAGTACGCTTTTGCAGTCGATCCCGATTTCAGACAGCTGCTTGCTACCATTATCGGTGATACGGTGATGCAGACGCCTATTATCCTCATATTCTCCCTTTTCGTGGCTATCATAATCAACCAGGAGTTCAGAGGAAGGACCTTTGCACGAGCAGTATTCTTCCTCCCCGTAATCATTGCGACAGGTCCTGTTTACGCAATCATCACCGGTGACCTGGATACCTCGGGTAATGCTACGGGCGAACAGTTTACTACAATGTTCTCCGCGGACATGGTAGACCAGCTCCTCGAATTCGTGGGAATCTACGGCATCAACGATAAGTTTACCGAGTTCGTTTCCGATATGACCAGTGATATCCTGAATCTGGTATGGAAATGCGGTATTCAGATAATCATCTTCCTGTCGGCTCTGCAGAGTATTCCTCCGTCGGCAAAGGAAGCAGCTGCTATCGAAGGCGCGACATCATGGGAATTCTTCTGGAAGATCACTCTTCCCTATGTTTCTCCTATGATTCTCGTAAACTTCATCTATACTATCATAGATTCCTTCGTTGACCCCAGCAATGAGGTCATGGCAAGAATACTCAGCGTTCAGGCAGACTGGAAATATGGCCGTGCAGCTGCAATGGCATGGAGCTACTTCGCTATTGTACTGGTGATAGTTGCTCTGGTCAGCTGGATTATGAACAAGATTATTTACTACGATGACTAATCAGGAGGCGGAATAATGGCATCACAAACAAATATTCAAGGAAATGCAATTTCCGGCCTTCTGAAGAAGGTTAAACCGGAAAAGAAACCCAAGGAACCGAAAAGATCACGCAAGGAGGAAAAGGAACGCTTTAAAAAGCGTCTCGAAAACCTTACCCCCGCTGAGCAGAAGTACCTCAAAAGAAAAAGAGCTTTTGAAAAGGTATGGCCCATATGCAGAGGTCTTATCGTTTTCGGACTTTGCTTCGTAATTATCTACCCCTTGCTCTACATGCTCTCAACGGCATTCAGACCAAGAGCGGAAATGAACGACCCCACTATCATGTGGCTCCCCAAGACCTTCACAATGTCCAACGTTAAGGACGTTATCAAGGCAATGGATTTCTGGAACACTCTCGGAAATACGCTGTTTATCAATATCGGCTGTTCACTGGTGCAGGTGCTTTCCTGTGCGGTAACAGGCTACGGTTTTGCGAGATATAACTTCAAGGGCAAGAAGATTCTGTTCGGAATAGTTATCCTTATGATTCTCGTTCCTTCACAGATCATTCTTATCCCTCAGTACATGTTCTTCAGATATTTCAATCCTCTGGGTATCTACCACCTTATCGCAGGCAAGTACATCAACCTCATCAACAACGCACTTACAATGTACCTTCCTGCGGTAACTGCAAACGGTATCCGTGCGGGACTGTTCATCTTCCTGTTCAGGCAGTCCTTCAGAGGACTTCCTAAGGAGCTTGAGGACGCTGCAATGCTTGATGGCTGCTCGCCTCTCAGGACCTTCGTACAGGTCATGGTCCCCAATGCAGGCTCGACCTTCCTTACGGTATTCCTGCTGTCAGTAGTTTGGTACTGGAACGATTACTATGTATCGACCTCCTTCTTCACCGACAACAGAACTATCGCACTTATGCTGAAAAACCTTGATTCAAACCTTACAAGAATCATCTTTGACGGCGCAAATGTTTCACCTAATGTCCGTGAGCTCATAGTATGGATGGAGGCAGGCTGTCTGATCTCTATTCTTCCCATGCTTATCATGTACATATGCCTGCAGAAGAACTTCACAGAGGGTAT
>CAMEYZ010000049.1 GCA_945947715.1 uncultured Clostridia bacterium
CGGTGATATCTGTTCCGGAAACAGTCTTTCGCAGGGTGTCGGCATTATCCTCGGGAAGGGGCACGCAAACCGCCAGAAGATGAGAAAAGCTCTGTTTCTTCGTAACATTTGCCTCAATGCCATAGCTGTAATACTCGGAGCGTTCAAGGGTCTCGCTGCCCAGTGCGGAGAGAATAGCCGCCAGCTTATCCGCGCCATAGATACGTTTCAGATGCATTACAGCCTCGGAGTATTTCGTCATGGTATCTCCACGGGAAAGTTCGGTGCTCAGCACCTCTTCGGTGAGCGTCTGATAAACCCTTTCAGTAAATTCAAGGAGCTTTTTATCTGTGTCGGTAAACTGTTCGGGAGCATCCTTCCCAATAAAGCTTTTGAGCCTGTTTACGGCCTGCTTTGAATCACATCTTCCTCTGGAACTTATGGGAGCTTTATAATGTTGGCGCGTATCTGTGCGTTCTTGTAGCGGAGCGAGGACTCCAAAAACAGATAGCTTTCCCGCGGGATATCGGTATTGTCTATTATTTTGAAGGCTGCTTCACGGGCATCCTCCGCCTTATCGCAGACCTCTTCGGCAAGGATACGCTTCTGCTTGTCGGTTTCGGGCTGAGTCAACAGCAGCATTATCACCCGGCGGCGGTTATAATATCCGTAATCACCGCCGATATCACCAAAATGCTCAGCAACCTCGTCTATCTTGTCGTTGTCATGCAGAGCGCTGGCAAGGAAGGCAAGCCGCATGATGGCCTCCCCTTTTTCAAGAACAGCAGAGTTCCACGGAAAAATGCAGGGAGAAAATTCCACGCTTTTCCCCTTTATCCCCCGATAAATCGACATCAGTATATTATAGAACTGCTCCCCTTCCTCTATGCTGTCAAAGTAATGGGAAAGCTCGCAGTAGCGTCTTTTTGTGTAGTCCTCCTTCATTTCACGGGAAGAATATCCGCCCGAGACCGGCACACTGTACACCACATAATTGATATACCAGTCAACACCGGGCATAAAGCAGGGAAGATATACTGCCATAACATCCTGCTCGGAATAATGAGCGAAAATGATATCCTTTGCTATCTCATGCTGGAGCTCCTTTTCGCAGAGATTCAAAGCTGCATAACCCGCAGTGAGAAGCTGATGATGGCTGCCAGTTTTCGATAATTTTCTTATCCCGTCAAGCATATCCCGGACCTCGTAAAAGCCCTTCGCCCAGAGAGCGATATATATCTTCATGCTGTCCTCGGAGGATAAACATTCCTCCCTTGCCACAGGGTCGTTCAGGCAGCTGTTCACCAGCTCCGCCGATTTCTGGCTTATCCTTTCAAGGTCGGAAGCACGTCCCTCGTCAGCAGCAGCAATGATGCCCAGCCATGTCCCGAAGGACCTTTTCACCGAGGAATAGCGGATAAGTCCGTTTTCCGTTATCACCCGGAAAATGACCTTGAAGGCCTCAGCCGTGCCGAGATCTGCTTTTTCGCATATAGACTGCCTGAGTCCCTCCTGAAGCCTTGCAGCAAGCAGCAGCCTTCCCAGAGCCTCATGCATTTCACTGCTGTGACTTTTTACAACGCCTTCAATGAGCGTCCACATGGAAAATGAAGCTCCACTCCCGCTGAGCTCGTCCATTACAAATCCGATAATACGCTTATTGCCCCTGTCTATCTCATAGGCAAGCTCTTCGGAGCAGACGCATAGGCTGCCCGCAAAATACTTACATTCAAGCAATTCCTCGGAGATATTATCTGTCATGATATCATAGATATCCGCATCGAAACGGTCATGCTCCGAGAAGCGATAAAGGAGCTCCATAACTCTTTTTGCAAGATTTTTAGGGTCATTTGTGCGGAAGCTCCTTGCATGTATATTTCCCGCAGCAAACGCGTACTCGTGAAGCTGATCTGCGGCATAAAGCACAGCATCCTTTCGTCGAGGAAATATCCAGCCATTAAAAAGACCCTCCGCTTTTGCCTTGATAAATTCTGAGGGACAGCTATACCCTCCCGATGAGAGCCCCTCGTAAAGGTCTCCGTACAGTGCACTGACGCATTCCTCAGATTTTGGACGACGACAGTCCTCAATAAACTCCTTTAATTCAGGAGAAAGCTTATTATGAGCCTCTTTTCTCTCCTGCTCCAATTTATCCATATATTTCCGATATGTACTATGCATCTTCACACGATCCTGCTCGGTATATTTTTTCATCACCATAGCCTCCCCGTAAGCATTGTAAGCTTTATAAATGTAACTATATCGTTTTCGTCAAGGACTATTTTCTCATCAAGCTCCCCCGCTCGTTTTTCGCCGATAAATATGCAGAAAAGCCCGTCCCGATAAGCCTGCAGAGCATTTTCCACAGCTTCGGAGATATCCGCTTCCTTCCCGCCGTAATTTATTCCAAAGGCTATCTTACCAATCTCGCTCATTGCGGCAATATCCCCCGCGGAAAGAGGCTTTGCCTCCTCTCCCGAACGAACCCGCAGATTATACGATTCTGCGCAGGTCTTTACCGATTCTGTAATCAGCTCCCCGACGGTATGCGGCACATTTTCAAGATAAAAATCATTCTCTTTAAGCTTTTCCCTTTTTGAGCCTAACTGTTTCAGCTTCACTTTGATCGTCATTTCCGCCCCTCCGATAGAAATGAAATATTTTGTTAACAAATTCATTATATTATATGATTTTCCAATATGCAACACTTTTTTGCAATTTTGGACACACCCTCAACATCATTCTGGAAAAAGCTTCAACTTTCCACCAATCAGTAGCTTGTCAAGTATATCATTTTAATTTGAACAATATTTTCCATACAATCTGATCGTCGCGACCCCATATTCTGCGCCGATTCTTTGGGAAAATCACACTTTTTGGTCAAAAATAACAAAAAAGTTAAAAAACTCTTGAAAAATTTATAAGCATATGCTATAATAAGTAAAAAGCAGTAAATAAATAGTACAATACTTGACTGTTATCATTTTTTAACTATGATCCCAAAGGATGCGTGCTATGAAGGACTTAAAACTTATCGATCTGATCTCTCCCAGTATTCTGCAGCAGTTTCAGGACGGTTTTTCTAAATTTACAGGACTGGCTGCTTTAATAACCGATGAAAACGGAACTCCTGTTACCGTTGGAAGCGGATTTACAGATTTTTGCATAAACCTTACAAGAAAATCAGAAAAGGGCGAAAAGCGCTGCGAGGAATGTGATAAAAACGGCGCATTGCAGACCCTGCGCAATGGAAAGCCTGCAGTCTATCGCTGCCATGCAGGGCTGGTGGATTTTGCTTCGCCTATCATGGTGGGCGGAAAATTTATCGGAAGCATCATCGGAGGTCAGGTCCGCACCTCTTCTATCGACAAAGAGGCTATGACAGCTATTGCCAAAGAGCTTGACATAGACCCCGAAATTTACATAGCCGCCGCTGAAAGGACTGCTGTGCTCTCTGTTGATACTGTCGAGCGTTCTGCGGAATATCTCTATGAAATAGCTAAGATACTTTCCGAAATGGCGTACAACAATTATCTTGCTCTCAGTCAGAGCCGCAAGCTTGAAAGAGCAGCTCGCTCACAGTCTGCATACATTATGAATATGAGCCTCAATATGGAGAAAAACGTCAGCGACTGGATGTCTATCGCCAAGGAGGCTGTCAGCAGCGGCGACAGAAATGTTATGGAAAGCTCTATCAGAGAGCTTATCAATAAAAGCTCCGACGTTTATTCTATGGTGGGAGATACCGTAGATTATATCCGCATGGCAGGCGGCGAGGTGGAGCTAAACGAAAATGTATATGATCTGAAGGCTCTTCTCGGTCAGGTGTCGGAAAGTGTGAAGGATAGCCTTGCAGAAAAAAATATTTCACTTTTTATCAGTCTGGATGGCTCTGTTCCCCAGTATATGCTGGGAGATTCGGGCAAAATTGGACAGATACTCAACAGACTGCTCATCGGATGCGCCTCGTATTCCGAGAAAACTACTATTTCTGTGGACGCTTCCTGCAGAAATAGGTCGTATGCTTCTATTCTTGATATAGAGATCAATTTGGGCGAAATGAATATTCCTCCTGATGTGCTAGAGGACGCAAGGTATTATTTTATGAATATGTCCGCAGGCGATATCATCAGCGGAGAAACAAGCTCCGATATTGCTGTTCCGCTGATAGGACTTCTTACAAAGCAGCTGTCAGGCAGCATTGAGATCGGAAGCGGGAAAAAAGACGAACCTTTTTTCAAGCTAAGCTTTCCGCAGCTCGAGGTGAACAATTAAGGGGGCTATAAAATGAGTTTTGACACAGCTGATTATTCAAGGGCTCTTGACAGCTTTATTATAAAGGCTGAGGCAATTTCAGATATGTTCAGTCCCGATATGTCAGACGCGCTTTCAGATATCTGCCATGTGCTGAGGATATCCCATATATCTGCTTCATTCTATGAAACTCCCGCACATGAACGCCGCGGCGAAGGAAATATGGCCGTTTTCTATTCCGACGGAAATGAAGATACCGAACGCAGCTTTTTGGTACGCGAGGTCACAGGCGGAGGAAACGTTGCGGTATATAAGCTTCTCCAGAAGTCGGGAGACAGCGACTGGACTGATGAAGAACGTTCAAAGCTGCTTATTCTGCAGAAGACTCTGTTCGCCTTTAATGGCCGCTCCAGAGTCATGCACATGGTAGACCGGCTCGTTTTCTTTGATTCCGAAATGGATATCCACAATCTCCGGTTCTTTATGAAAACTGTGGCATCAATTATTGAATCGGGCCATATTGATGAGTACGGCGCATCCTATTTCAACCTAAAGCGTTTCTCGGTGATAAATCAGAATATCGGCCGTGAACGGGGAACTACTGTGATGAAGAAATTTACTTCACAGCTTCAGGACAAGCTCAAAGACGGAGGACTTGTCTGCCGTATAGGCGGTGATAACTTTATCGTGCTTTTCAAAAAGGAACAGCTTAATATTGTGACAGAACATCTCAGCGGGACCGGTATCGTTTACGACGAGGAAAATAATGAACGCGTATTTGTATCCGCATATGCAGGATATTACATGATACCCTCTGACTGCCATAATCCGTCGCAGATAATGGACAGCCTGAGCGTTGCGGTAAATACTGCGAAAAATATACTAAAGACCAGCTCCGTTTTCTTCGATGAAAAGCTCAATATCAGCCGCAATGAGATAAAACGGGTCGAAAGTGCCTTTGCTGATGCTATCGAAAATGAAGAGTTCCGCGTATACTATCAGCCGAAGGTGAATCTTAAGGATTATACACTCCACGGCGCAGAGGCGCTCTGCCGCTGGTTCAAAAACGGCGAGATGATACCTCCGTACAGATTTATCCCCGCACTGGAGCAGAGCCAGTCCATATGCTCCCTCGACTTTTATATGCTTGAACATACCTGCCGGGATATCCGCCGCTGGCTGGACGAGGGCAGACCTGTGGTAAAGGTGTCCGTCAATCTTTCCCGCCGTCATCTGGGCGATATGGACCTGCTGGAGCACATCATCTCATGCATTGATAAGTATAATATTCCGCATCGGTACATTGAGATAGAGCTCACCGAGACTACCACCGACGTCAATTTCTCCGACCTTAAGGAGATCGTTATCGGTCTGCGCGAGGCAGGAATAAGCACCTCTATCGACGATTTCGGAATGGGCTATTCCTCGCTGAATCTTATAAAAGAGCTGCCCTGGAACGTTCTCAAGATCGACAAGAGCTTTCTGCCCGATGAAACCGATTCAGGCTCCCAGAAATATGTTATGCTCAAGCACATCATCGCACTGGCTCAGGATATAGGTCTTGAATGTATAGTGGAGGGCGTAGAATCTGCCGAGCAGGTTCGCCTTTTAAAGGAAAACAACTGCTTCCTTGCACAGGGCTTCTATTTTGATAAGCCTATGCCTGTTGAGGAATTTGAAAAGCGCCTTGACGAACTCAAATGGGATTAGAAAAATCCCCTTTTTGCAGAATTTCATTGCTCTTTCTCCGGTTTGGAGAAAGAGCATTTCTGCGTATTGTCCCGCTTTTAAACCTTTCGTTAATAAAGTGTGCATTATTGCTATAAATGCTTGATTTTCACAGGAATATACTGTATAATATATATAATATCCGACATATTATTGGCTTAAAACATAATACATTTTTTTATAAGGCAAGGTAACCCATCATGACCAAACAAAAGGCCACTGAAAATAACATCCTTGAACTTACAAGAAATATGATACATCTCTTTCTGAACAAACAGACCGACAGCTTTCTTGAAAGGCTCTCAGACGATTTTGTTTGGATAGGCGATTTCAGCAACCTCTATACCCGCGGCAAGGACGCATTCATCGCAACTGTTGCCGAGGAATCTGAGCTTCCTCCCGTTACCATTACAGAGGAGGAATATTCGGTGCTTACTCACTGCGGCAAGCTCTGGATATCCTATGGCAGATGCGCTGTCAGCTCGGAAATACCGGACATGCCTCCCCTTTCCACCAAGTTCCATTTCAATTTTGTCTGGAAATTCGAGAATGATATTCCTGTTCTTATCGAGGCAATGGCATGTCATACCCAGGACCCAGCAGACCAGGAAGAAAGCGTCTCCCAGTCAAAGGTATTCAAGGAGACCCTCCGCTATCGTCAGACCATAAGAGATAATACCATGGCAAGCGTCAAAAAGCTTGCTGTAAAGGAATGGCGCAAGCCCGAAACTCACTATCTTATGCCTTCTGAAATACTGTATATCAAAGCATACAATAAGCGCAGCATTGTCCGTACTGTGGACAAGACCATAATCACAGGAATCCCTATAGGCAAATTTGACGGTACAGAGCTTCTTAAGGACTTCATCAGAGTTCACAAGAGCTACTTAGTGAACAGCTCATATGTGGACAAGGTGCGCCGCAATGCAGTTACGCTCACAGACGGTACAGAGCTTCCTATAAGCCGCAATGTCTACAAGGACGTCAAAAGCGCTTTGAACATAGAATAATAACTGCGGAAATAGTCAGAAGCTTCTTGACATATTTATCACACAAACAGATAAAGCCGGACTGCAGAATTTGCAGCCCGGCTGTTATTCTCATATCATTTTGTATGTTTATTTTCCCGAAAGGTCGGGCAGCTCGTCAAGAGTTATAACATACTCGTCGTTATATATTTTTTTGAGATCAGCAGTATCATTGTGGTCAGTGATATATTCGGTGTGCCATGTCATGAACCATACCCAGTCAGCATCCGCCTTTTCGAGCTGTGCGACGGTAGGGATACGTCCACATTCGTGGAAGCATATCGGAGTATCATCGCCCACTACCTTGCTCACCTTTTTGTACAGATCACCGTTTGCACCGTCGCTGTAGGAATCCGCGCCAGCGATGTCCACATACTCATCTCCGGGATACCATTTTTCATAGCCCTTGCCGTTTCCGGAGTAGCCCAGCACCCAGATAAGATTGTCCAGTTCCCAGTAATTGGTGTAGCGGTCGTACATTATTATCCAGAGCTTTTTGAAATTCTCGGCGCCGCCCTTGCCCCACCAGAACCACGCTCCGTCAAACTCATGAAACGGCCTCCATAGCACGGGGATATTCTGCTCCTTAAGCTCCTTTAAAGCCGCAGCAGCCTTATCCATGCCCTTGATGAGCTTTTCATACTCGGGAGTGCCCTTAGTAAGCGCCTTGTCCCAGTCCTTGATCTGAGTATTCATTGATTCCGACCAGCTTCCGCTAAAATCAGAGCCGCAGTGCCAGCATATTGTAACGATGCCGCCCCTGTCATGCCAGTCAACAGCGCGCTTGTTTACGCCGGCAAAATCATCATTCATATAGTCAAGGCCCCGTATCGCAGGATATTTTCCCGTCTTCTTGTAGATATAATCAAACTCGTACTGGTCGCTGCCCATCCAGGTGGATTCCTGCTGACCCGAAATAATGCCGTTCCGATAGGTCCCACAGATGTACTCATAAAGCGCCTGAGCCTCCTTGGTGGCATCAGGATTGGAAAGTGTCAGGCTGCTCGTCACAGAAGAATCCGGCTTTGTCTGTGCAGCACTACAGCCCGACAGATTTATCACAAAACTAAAAATATAAAAGAATGTAATTACAATTTTATCCATTGTCATATCTCCTTTTTTAAATTAACTTACTTAGATGCTATTCCCTTACGTATTTCATAATATCGTCATAGACTGCGCGATAGCCGTTCTCGTTGATATGCATGCCCTCAATGGTGTATTCTGCTTTAAGTCTGCCCTGCTCGTCCTTTAGATTGCGGTTTATGTCGATATACCGCTGACCATGCTTTTCTGCCAGCTTTTTCACCTCTGCACTGGCAGCGGCCAGCTTCTCATTTGTGCGTATTTTCAGACATTCCTTCATTTCCTCAGAGGCAGCCTCCGGGTTCACGGGATAATATGCCATAAGATATATCCTTACTCCGGGAACAGCGTTTTCTATCGCAGATATTATCTTATCATAGTTATCCATAATAGCACTTATGGGGATACTCGACCAGCTCAGGTCATTGGTCCCGATGTTGATGAACACCTTTGATGGCATCAGGTCGATAGCGCATACGTCAATTACAGCAAGGAGATCGTCGGAAAGAAATCCGCCTACTCCGCGGTTATATATAACCGTATCATCTCCGTGTTCTGCAAGCAGCTTGTTTATGGGAAACATCTCCATAAGAGATGAGCCCGTGAAAACTATCTGTCCCTTTTCAGCAAAGCGGTTTTCTTCTCTGTAGCGTTCGACTTTCATTTCCTTGTCGGTCATTTTTTCTTACCTCCGTATTGAAAAAATATTGTATATATGATATAATAAAGGCAATGATTCATAGCTTTTAAATTATATACAAGGAGAATAAAATATGGAGCTTTTACAGATAAAATACTTTCGCGTCATCGCCGAAACAGAAAACATATCAAAAGCATCTGAGCAGCTTTTCATAGCCCAACCGTCACTAAGCCAGACCCTGAAGCGGCTGGAGGACGAGCTCGGCATTTCGCTTTTCGACAGGAACGGCAGGAAGATCACCCTTAACGGAGCTGGAAGAATATTTCTGAAATACTGTGATGAGATAGCCGCTTCCCTTGAAAATGCACATCTGGAGCTTGAAGAATACAAGGGCTCGGAGACTGCGGACGTAAATATCGAGGTCCGTTCCGCCTCCCTGCTTATCCCCGAGATAATCAAGAAGATACGCGAAAAAAACAGCCGTATAATGCCGCATATCTTCCAGAGCGGCTGCAGCGACGCTGACCTGAAGATATACTCAGATATGACCGAGCACAGTGGTATGTCGAAGCTGCTTATGAGAGAGCCTATGGGTATCGTAATACCCGAAGCTCACCCTCTCGCACGCAAGCCAGATATATGCCGGAGAGACCTGGAACAGTGCAGCTTTATAAGTCTCAGCCCCGAGTGCAGCCTTTATAAAATTATATCACATTTCTGCGAAAATGCAAGCTTTCAGCCGAATATTTCGACCTACGTGGACTCCCCCGCGCTGATGCGTGAGCTGCTGAAAATGGACCTCGGCGCAGCCTTTGTCCCAGAATACACATGGGCAGCCCTTTTCGGAGACGGTCTGACCTTCCGATATGTTTCCGATATGCCGATGGAGCGTTTTGTCCACCTTGCGGTCAATGAAAGGAAATATGCGTCCGCAGCAGTAAAAAGCTGCCATGATACGATATCTGAATATTTTTCAGAATACTCACGAAAATTCCGATAATTCAGGAAAATACTTCATCTCTCCGATATTATGATATCACATTATCTATACTTTGAGAAATATCAATAATATATATGCATATAGGTCAAAAGCTATATAACCTGACAGCGGAATGTCCCAGTTCACAGTTCGTTTTTCAGCCTTTCAAGGAGCTTTTCGCAGCCGAGCTTCACATCAGCGTAGGTCTGCGCAAAATCTCCAGTGTACCATGGATCGGCAACATCTCTGCCCGAATCCGCAAACTCCATAAGCTTATATATCTTGTCACTGCCGCCTGTAATCCTCTGCATATTGCGGATATTGGCGGAATCCATTCCGATAAGATAGTCATATCCTGCTTCGTCGGCCTTTGTGAGCTGCCTTGCACGATGAGGCACCACAGGGATATGATGCCTGCGCAGCTCCCCCACAGTGCCGCTATGGGGAGGATTTCCTATCTCCTCAGTGCTTGTTGCCGCAGAATCTATCTCCAGGCTGTCGGACAGTCCCTCATTATCCGCCATATATTGAAGCACGCTCTGAGCCATTGTGCTTCGACAGATATTTCCGTGACAAACAAAAAGTATCCGTATCATTAAAAAGCTCCTCTCATTCGGATAATCTACTTGTGTTTTTTCTTGCTGCTCTTTTTGCCATTTTTATTATTTCCCTTTTTCTTTGTAGCAGCAGGTGGAGCGTCGTCATCCTCTTGAAGGGTGGAATAAGCAATACCGCATATCACCAGTATCACGAATATCCATACAAAAATAATTTCACCAATATACCCCGATTCCAGCGTATATGACAGACTTGACATATCTCCATGCTGTACCACAGTAGGATTTTTATATCACAAAAGCACTGCACGGTCAGTCTGAATGCAGTGCTTATTTTTTTATTCCAGCAGCTCCGCAATATCCTTAAAGGGCTCCACGCTCCGCTTTAAAATGCCGTGTACGTAAGCGATAAGTATTCCATAGTTTGTCATGGGAACACCCTGCTCCTCGGCGCAGGCAAGACGATACCGAACCTCCCGCTCGTTAAGCATGCACCCGCCGCAGTGTACGATAAGCCCATATCTGCTAAGGTCCTCGGGGAACTCAGTGCCCGATGAAAACTCAAAAGTCAGCTCTTTTTTGGTATACTCCTTTATCCATGCAGGCAGCTTGACAGTGCCGATATCTCCACACTGCCGATGATGGGTACAGCCCTCGGAAATAAGTACAGTATCACCGTCATTCAGCTTATCCAGTCCACGCACTCCCATAACGGTCTGCTTAAGTATTCCCTTGTACCTCGCCATTAATATGGAAAATGAGGTTAGAGGGACATCACGGGGCACTATCTTCGATACCATACCAAAGGCCTGACTGTCGGTAATAACGATATCCGGCTTTCTTCCGAGCTGCGATAAGGTCTGTTCAAGCTCCGATTCACGCATCACAACAGATACCGCTCCCGCATCGAGTATATCCCGTATCGCCATCTGCTGAGGCAGGATAAGCCGTCCCTTAGGCGCTGCCTTGTCGATAGGCACTACCAGCCCCACCAGATCACCGGGCTTTATAATATCCGCCACAAGACGGACCTTCTCTCCGGAGCTGTCATACTGCTTTGCGATAAGCTCACGCAGCTGCCGGATATTAGTGCCCTCCGCAGCGCTGACAGCTATCTCGTTATCTCCGTTTGGGACAAAATCGGGATATTCCTCGCATTTATTATACACGATGATAAAGGGTATACTTTTTTCCTTTATCCGCTGCAAAAGTGACTTATCCTCGAAGGAAAGCTCTCTGTCCTCGGTCACAAGCAGAGCAATGTCTGTCTTTGCCAGAACGCGTATGCTTGCCTTAATGCGCTGTTCTCCAAGCTCGCCCTCGTCGTCGATTCCGGGGGTATCTATAAACACAACAGGTCCCAGCGGCAGCAGCTCCATTGTCTTATAGACAGGGTCTGTGGTGGTGCCCTTGATGTCGGACACAATGGCAAGCTTCTGCCCTGTCAGCGCATTGATAAGACTGGATTTTCCCGCATTTCTTCTGCCGAAGATGCCGATATGTACTCTGTCGGAAGTAGGTGTGGAATTAAGGCTCATTTTTATCCCTCCATAATATTCAAAAAGGGAGCATGCAGGACCATATCCCTGCATAGCTCCCTTGCCTTGCGAAAAATAATCAGAATCTGAAATCTCGGCTGCCCTCGGCTATCTCCTTCAGATTTTTTATGACAATTTCCCTTACCTTGGGACTGGGAATATTGTCTATCTCCTTTTCGATAAGCCTGTCACCGATATCGCGGGTATGCTGTGAAGCGTAATCCATGAGGAACTCCTTTAATGTCATAAGAGCATTGGGGTGACAGCAGTTTTGTATCTGTCCGCTCTTGCAGAGGCTCATAAAGCGGTCGCCAGTGCGTCCCTCGCGGTAGCAGGCGGTGCAGAACGACGGGATATATCCCATCTCCATGAGCCAGCATACCACCTCGTCCAGTGTGCGCTGGTCGGAAACGTCGAACTGTTCGGTATCATGAGGACGTTCCTCATCGGTATATCCGCCAACTGACGTTCTTGAAGCACCGCTTATCTGCGATACGCCCAGACGTATCACCTTTTCACGTACAGCCTGGCTCTCACGGGTGGAAATTATCATGCCCGTATATGGCACTGCAATTCTGATAAGTGCGCATATCTTTGCAAATATCTCGTCGGAGATGCCGTTGTCGAACTGACTGGGGTCGATATCATCAGCGCGCTTCACACGTGGCACGCTTATGGTATGAGGTCCTACTCCGTGAACAGCCTCCAGATGCTCAGCATGCATGAGCAGTCCCGCGAATTCGTAGCGGTAAAGCTCCAGACCGAACAGCACACCCAGTCCCACATCGTCGATGCCGCCCTCCATGGCTCTGTCCATGGCCTCGGTATGATAATTGTAGTCGTGCTTGGGTCCTGTGGGGTGAAGCTTCAGATAGCTTTCCTTGTGGTAGGTCTCCTGGAAAAGAATGTATGTACCGATGC
>CAMEYZ010000050.1 GCA_945947715.1 uncultured Clostridia bacterium
CGTCCTTGCCTATTTCACGCTGATGAATGGTAGCCTTAGCCTGAGTATATCTGTACTCGATGGGGTCCTCGATAGTGATGATATGGCATGCGCGGTGCTTGTTTATGTAATCTACGATAGAGGAAAGGGTAGTGGATTTACCCGAGCCTGTGGGGCCTGTTACGAGGATAAGTCCTCTCTTCTTGGAAGCAAGCTCTGTGAGTATGGGAGGCATTTTCAGCTCCTCGAGAGTAGGTATCTTGTCATTGAGCAGTCTTATGCAGCAGGCAAGCTTTCCGCTCTGACGGAATACATTTACACGCTGACGGAGACCGCCGTCCAGCTCAAAGCTGAAGTCGATATCGTTTCCGGTAGTGAGAAGCTGTTCCTGTTCTGCGGTCAGAATGGAAAGAATGGTACGGTTGACTACAACGTCGGAAAGCTCCTTGAAGTTTTGGAGCTCGCCGTTTATTCTTACAACTGTGGGAGCGCCTACGGTCAGATAGATATCCGACGCGCCCATATTTCTTGCTTCGAGTATAAATTCATCAAAGGTCATATTATCGGCTCCTTTTCTTACTTGATCTTAAACTGAATACCACTTGCGGACAGATATACCTCATTAGACATATTTGCGATACGCTGATTGATATTTCCGAGTATCTCTCTGAACACAGCCTGCTCTCTGTTATCGGGAGTTACCGAGAAGCCTGTTTCGAGAGTTATGGTGATCATATTTCCGTCAACCACCATGATCTTGTCGTACATTTCGGTAACATCGGAGATGACCTTTTTCTCAACAGCCTTTTTGGTTTCCTCGCTCATGGAAGCGATGTCGGGGCACATGTCCTTCATCACAGCGGAGGTATAAGCTGCCAGATTATCGAAGATAACGAATTTGTGGTCAGTTATGAGCTCGGAAGGGTTCTTTTTAACGTCTGTTTTGATGTCCCATTCAACGAAGTTCTGCTTGTTGCCAAATTCGATGCGTCCCTTTGTGTCGGCGTCAAGAGTATCTGCCACGCACAGATAAAGCACGTAATCGCATGCCGAAAGATATGATGCTGCCCATCTGGACTTTCCGCTTGCTGCACCGCCGGTCACGAGAATAGTTTTTGACATTTATGATCATTCCTTTCTGAAATGCCGGTCTGCACCGGCGAACATTTTGACTAAGCGCTCCAAAAAGCGCACACTATACGTATACTTAGTATAGCATATTTTTTCGCATTTGTAAATAGAAAAATAATAATTTTTTTAAAAATTATATTCAGGGTATGAAATGGATACAAAAAGGCCCTCTTCGGGGACAGCATACTGTCTGCCGAAGAGGGCATATTTCTTATGACAGTCGTGAGTTACTCTGCGGACTGTATTTTTCTGAGGAATGCCTTGGTTCTTTCGTTGGAGGGATTGTCGATAACGTCTCCGGGCTTGCCCTGCTCCACGATAACTCCGCCGTCCATGAAGATCACCCTGTCAGAAACGCTTCTTGCGAAGTCTATCTCGTGGGTGATTATCACCATGGTCATCTTTTCAGCGGCAAGCTCCTTGAGGACCTTAAGTATTTCCGCGGTGAGCTCAGGGTCCAGCGCCGAGGTGGGCTCGTCAAAGAATATCATCTTAGGCTCCATTGCAAGAGCACGTGCAATGGCTATTCTCTGCTGCTGACCTCCGGAAAGCTGATAGGGATAATTGTCCGCCTTGTCGGCAAGCCCCATCTTTTCAAGGAGAGCGCGGGCTTCCTTCTCAGCCTCTGTCTTATCCTTTTTGCGCACGTGAATGGGTGCATCGGTGATGTTTTTCAGCACAGAATAGTGGGGAAATAGATTGAAATTCTGAAATACAAGGCTGAAATAGCTCTTGATATGCTCCAGCGTTTTCTTGTCGGCGTATACCGATTTTCCGTCCTTTTCGGTGACAGCCGCCTCGCCGCAGTATGACATCGTGCCTCCGTCAACGGTCTCCAGCATGGAGATACAGCGCAGGAAGGTGGATTTTCCCGAGCCGCTGGGACCTATTATCGAGATGACCTCGTTTTCTGCAACGGACAGGCTTATGTCCTTTAATACTTCAAGCTCTCCGAAGCTTTTTCTGATATTTTTTACTTCAAGCAGATCCATGACCCAGCCTCCTTATGCATAGTAGTTGAGCTTCTTTTCGATCCTTTCCATTACGAAAGCGACGATGAAGTTGAATATGTAGTAGAATACTCCTGCGATGAACAGCGGCATGATAGTCGTCTGTGCTGCGGAGATCTGCTTTGCAAGGGTGAACATTTCCGTGCAGGAAAGAGCAAATGCCAGCGAGGTATCCTTTACAAGAGTGATGACCTCGTTTGTGACCGAGGGGATTATATTTTTCACCATCTGGGGGAATACTATCCTGAAAAAGGTCTGGGTCTTGCTGTAGCCGAGAATTGCCGATGCCTCGTACTGTCCCTTGGGGACCGCCTGTATACCGCTGCGGTAGATCTCCGCGAAATATGCGGCGTAGTTCAGTGAGAAGCCTATGATGACTGCGTAGAAGCGGTAATCGGACGTAAGCTGTACTCCGAACAGATAATATGGTCCGAAGAATACCACAAGCAGCTGCAGCATCAGAGGTGTTCCTCTCATTATGGATATGTAGAGCTTGATAAGCCAGCGCAGGGGAGCAAATTTGCTCATTCTGCCGAAGCAGATGAGAAGTCCCAGCGGCATCGAAAACAGCAGCGTCAGGAAGAATATGGACAGCGAGGTCAGAAGTCCTTTGAGAAGCTGGAGGGATATGTCTCCCATCCGGGCAAGGAAGCTGTCCTTTTCCGCAGCTGTCGTTCCTGCGTCGATGTAGGTATCGTCAGCGCTGAGGCAGACGCTGTCTTCGAGTCCCCATTTTTCGGCGATGTCGTAAAAGGTACCGTCGGCCAGCATTTCAAGGAGGGCAGTCTGTACCTTGTCACGAAGCCCGGTGTTTCCCAGACGAAAGCCGATAGCGTACTGCTCCGAGGAGAGCCGCTCGTCAAGGACAGTATATCCTCCGCCTCGGGACTCTATCTCATAGTTTGCCACGCCTATATCCATGCAGATAGCGTCCACTGCGCCCGATTCCAGATTTAAAAATGCGCTGTTGTAGTCGCCCACCTGCTGGAGCTCCTTAAAGGAAGCGCAGAGGGCCTTGTTTTCATCGGTGGCGTCGTCGGAGGTGAGGGCTGCCAGAGCAGAGCTGTCCGACTGTACCGCAACTATCTTCCCTGCAAGCTGGGAAAGCTCGGTGACGTCCGAATCGCTCCTTACGATGACCACCTGGGAGTTGTCCACATAGGGAGTGCTCCAGGTGTACTTGTCCTCTCTGCCGTTCATGGTGAAGCCGTTCCAGATGCAGTCAATGGAGCCGGAGTTCAGCTCCATATCCTTGGAGTTCCACTCGATAGGCTGTTTTTTGAGTATCCAGCCGTTTCTCTGGCAGACCTCCTCTGCCAGGTCCAGGTCGAACCCCACATATTCTCCGTTATCGTCCTTGTAGCCGTATGGGGGAAATTCCGCGTCAAAGCCCACAATAAAAACATCGTCTTCGCTTGATGCAAAGCACCCGATGGCAGAGGATATGGCAACAGCAGCCGCAACAGCCGCTGCCGCAAGTATTTTCATCCACCGTTTCATATATCATGCAGCCGTCCTTTCATTTTGTAATAACATATGTCATTATACCATATTGTGAACGATATGATGTGTATGTTTTGTTGCTGTATGATGTACAATTTGTGATAAAAGAAATGCTTCACTGCCAACATTACGGCGACTATTCGTATTTATGCATTGAATACTGTATATTATTGCATTTATACCGTATAAAAAGGTAAATATACAATTAAATTGTGAATAAAAGGCGAAAATTAAGGAATTTTATGCAAATCCTCTTGACATTTGCGGAAAAGAGTGTATAATAATAAGTATGTTACGGAATCGGTTTTCCGAAAATAATCTATTTCTCGTTCAGGGAGGATATTATAATGAATAAGGTCACAAGAAAAAAGGATATTAAAAAGGTAGTTCTCGCATATTCCGGCGGACTTGATACTTCTATCATCATTCCGTGGTTAAAGGAAAACTACAACAACTGCGAGGTCATTGCTGTTTCCGGCGACGTGGGACAGGGCACCGAGCTTGACGGTCTGGAGGAAAAGGCTCTTAAGACAGGCGCTTCCAAGCTCTATATCGAGGACCTCCGCAAGGAATTCGTTGAGGAGTTCGTATTCCCCACAGTAAAGGCTCAGGCTGTTTATGAGAACAGATATCTTCTCGGTACTTCATTTGCACGTCCTATCATCGCTAAGAGAATAGTTGAGATCGCCAAGAAGGAGGGCGCTGACGCTATCTGCCACGGCTGCACAGGCAAGGGCAACGATCAGGTGAGATTTGAGCTCACTATCAAGGCTTTCGCTCCCGAAATGGAGATAATCGCTCCCTGGAGAGAATGGGACATCGTTTCCAGAGACGAGGAGATCGACTACGCAGAGGCTCACAATATTCCTCTTAAGATATCCAGAGAGACCAACTACTCCAAGGACAAGAACCTCTGGCACATCTCCCATGAGGGCATGGACCTTGAGGATCCCGCAAATGAGCCTCTTTACAACAAGCCCGGATTCCTTGAGCTGGGAGTTTCCCCCGAACAGGCTCCCGACAAGCCCGAGTATGTTACTATCCACTTTGAAAAGGGTATCCCCACAGCTGTTGACGGTGTTGAAATGGACGGCGTGGCTCTTATCGAAAAGCTCAACGAGCTGGGCGGAAGAAACGGTATTGGTATTGCTGACCTGGTGGAGAACCGTCTCGTTGGTATGAAGTCCAGAGGCGTTTACGAAACACCTGGCGGAACTATCCTCTATCACGCTCATGAGGTGCTGGAGACTATTACCCTTGACAAGGCTACATATCACTACAAGCAGAAGTTGGCTATCGAATTTGCTGAGCTGGTATATGACGGTCAGTGGTATACTCCTTTAAGAGAGGCTATGTCCGCATTCGTTGATTCCACACAGGAAACTGTTACAGGCGATGTAAAGCTCAAGCTCTACAAGGGAAACATCATCAATGCAGGAGTTACTTCTCCTTACACCCTTTACGATGAAGAGGTTGCTACCTTCGACGAGGATCATGTATATAATCAGGCTGATTCTGCTGGATTTATCAATCTGTTCGGTCTTCCTATCAAGGTGAAGGCTACTCTTGACGCAAAGAGAAACGCAAATAAGTAATTTATAGCATAAACGGCTGTATCGGGGACAGTATCCGCTGTCCCCTTATGCAGTTTTAATAATAGTATAAATATTCGGGAAGATTTCGTATATAATAATGAGGACAACAAAATTACAGGGAGCTTTTTTATGAGTAAAATAAAGAAAATAATCGCAGCGGCAGCTTCTGCTGTGCTGGTTCTTATATTGATGTGCGGCTGTGAGAGCAGCAGCCAAAAGGCTGAATATGAACGCCTTAAGACGGAAATAGTAGGCATGTGGATGAACGAGGGCGGCCCTGTTGTGGATACTGACGGTCCCTTCGGAAAAAGCCTCAGATTCTTTGAATTTACCTCCACAGGCGAGGTGTACCACCACTTTGTCTACATGAATGAGGGTATCCCCAGCGATGGTGCTATTCAGACCTCTACCTATTATCTGGATGAGAATATGCTGGTGAATGTGGCAGGCAGCGAGGAAGACGGAGATCTTGAGAAAACAGGCGCTCTTATTGAAATAAACGGCGATATTATGACTATGTCCAATAATGCCGGCTCGACTAACTATGTTAAGCTTTCACTGGAGGACGCTACGGGATATAGCGTTTTCTATAAGGATGCGGTTCTTAATGAAAAACAGCAGCAGCTAATCAATGGGTCAGCTATGGGCGAGTATTCAGCCGATGAATCGGAAACTTCTGCGGAGACCTCCGACGAAACGGAAGAATCCACTTCCGAGAGCACCGGCGAATGATTTGACACGGATAATTTAAAATAAAAAACGGGAGAGCATACTATGGCTAAAATGATGTGGGCAGGAAGATTTTCTTCCGAGGCGGACCCTAAGGTCAACGATTTTAATTCCTCGATATCCTTTGATGCGAGAATGTATCGCCAGGATATCAGAGGCTCGATAGCTCATGCAAGAATGCTGGGCGACTGCGGTATCATTGAAAAGTCCGAAAGCGAAAAGATAATTGAGGGGCTTAAGGGTATCCTTGCGGATATCGACAGCGGAGCTCTTAGCTTCGACCCTAATGCTGAGGATATCCACATGTTCGTGGAGCAGGTCCTTACTGACCGTCTGGGCGATACGGGCAAGCGACTCCATACCGCACGAAGCAGAAACGATCAGGTGGCACTCGATATAAGAATGTATCTCCGCGATGAGTGCGATGAGATATCAAAGCTTGTGTTCGAGCTGACCGAGACCATAATCAATATGGCGGAGGAACACCTCTATACAGTTATGCCGGGCTATACTCATATGCAGCGTGCACAGCCTGTTACCTTTGCGCATCATCTTATGGCATATGCGCAGATGCTTTACCGCGACCTGGAGCGTATCCGAGATGCTAAGGAGAGAATGAACTATCTCCCGCTGGGAAGCGGCGCTCTGGCTGGCACTACCTATCCTATCAACAGAAAGCAGGTATGCGAGGAGCTGGGCTTCACTGACATTACATACAACAGCCTTGACGGAGTTTCTGACCGTGATTTCTGCATTGAGATATGCTCTGCACTGTCCATTCTTATGGCGCATCTGTCCAGATTCTCCGAGGAAATAATCATGTGGTGCAGCTGGGAGTTTAAGTTTGTGGAGCTTTCCGATGCGTTTTCCACGGGCTCGTCCATAATGCCTCAGAAGAAAAATCCCGATATCACCGAGCTTATCCGCGGAAAAACAGGAAGAGTTTACGGCGACCTCACCACTCTCCTTACAATGATGAAGGGCATACCCCTCGCATATAATAAGGATATGCAGGAGGACAAGGAGGCTATCTTCGACGCCATTGATACCGTCAAGCTTTGTATCACCACCTTTATCCCCATGCTGTCTACCATGACGGTCAACAAGGAAAATATGAGAGCCGCAGCGGCTAAGGGCTTCATCAATGCCACCGACTGCGCAGATTATCTCGTAAAGAAGGGCAGACCCTTCCGCGATGCTTACAAAATCACAGGAACACTTGTTGCACTCTGCATCAAAAAGGGCACTACTCTTGAGGAGCTTCCCATTGAGGAATACAAAAAGCTCTGCTCCGATTTCGACAATGATGTGTATGAGGCGATAAGTCTTGATACCTGCGTTATGCAGAGAAAATCCGACGGCGGACCTGCTCCCGAGGCTGTTCAGGTGCAGATAGAAAAGCTTAAGGCTAAGCTTAGAGTATTTGAATAATTATCCGAAAGGAATAGAATAAGAAATGGCAGTTAAGGTTTTTATCGACGGTCAGGAGGGTACGACCGGTCTTAAGATAGTTGAGAGATTTAAAAAAAGACCCGACATTGAGCTTCTTCACATCGACGAGGACAAGCGAAAGGATACCGACGAGCGAAGACGTCTTATCAATGCTTCCGATTATACGTTTCTCTGTCTGCCGGACGCAGCAGCTGTGGAGGCCGTGGCACTTGCTGAGAACGATCATGTGAAGATAATCGACGCGTCCACTGCGCACAGAACAGCGGAGGGCTGGGCTTACGGTCTTCCGGAGCTTTCTGCGGAGCATAGGGAAAAAATCGAAAATTCCAAGAGAACAGCAGTTCCGGGCTGCTATGCGTCGGGCTTCAATGCGATCATGTATCCTATGGTGAAATCGGGAATATGCGCACCCTTTCAGCCTGTGATATGCCATGCAATATCCGGCTACAGCGGCGGCGGAAAGAAGCTTATCGCACAGTACGAGGACCCGAATCGTGACGTACAGTTTGACTCTACAAGGCAGTATGCCATGGGAAAAACTCACAAGCACATCAAGGAGATGATGGCTGTTTCGGGGCTTTCCTATCCACCTGTGTTTGCTCCGATGACTGCCTCCTTTTACAGCGGAATGGTGGTAAATATTCCTTTTCTGCTGAGAACTCTTGCGAAAAAGGTAACTGCGGAAAACGTCTGGGAGATGCTTTCCGAGCATTATGAGGGACAGCGCTTTGTGAAGGTGATGCCCTATGGCGCAGCGGGACTTCCCGAGGAGACCGCGCTTTATTCCAACACACTTTCAGGCACGAACATGCTTCAGATATATGTTTACGGAAACGAGGACTATGTTATGCTCTGTTCGCAGCTTGACAATCTGGGCAAGGGCGCAAGTGGTGCAGCTGTTCAGTGCATGAACATTATGATGGGCATTGACGAAGGCACAGGACTTGAGTGAATAGTGGTCGGGTCCGCCCGACAGCGGTTGCCGCGTTTGGGGCTGTTCAGCATATGTGACATTAAACCGCGGAAGTTACCGAAAGCCGAAGCGACGAATAATTATAAGCGACGCCCGTGTCAAAAATACGGAATCTAACAAAATAAATCTACCGATAACCGAAGCGGAATCCCTGCTCGGGCGGCGCAGCATTTGACAGCGGAGCGAATCAAATGCGCGGAGCTCTGCTCCGCCGAAAACGAACTGCTGATAGTCGGTAAATCTCAAAGGAAAAACCAAAAGCGGCTCCGCCGAAACGAACCGTCGATAGCCAGTAAATCTCAAAGAATAATAAATACATAAATACCTTTCTTGAAAAGAGGAAAAATAATGAATACATACAAATCAATAGAAGGCGGCGTCTGTGCCGCTAAGGGCTTTAAGGCCAGCGGTATCTACTGCGGCATCAAGGAAAATCCTACTAAAAAGAACGACATCGCTATGGTGGTTTCTGATGTGATGTGCAATGCCGCGGGAGTCTATACTCAGAATAAGGTCAAGGGTGCGCCGGTTATCGTTACTAAGGATAATCTGAAAAAATCCGGCGGAAAGGCACAGGCTGTCATCGTAAACTCCAAGAACGCCAACACCTGCAATGCCGACGGCGAGGACAAGGCACGGGAAATGTGCGCTCTTACTGCAAAGGCTATCGGGATAAATCCGGAAGAGGTCATTGTGGCTTCTACGGGAGTTATCGGACAGGTGCTTCCTATCGAGCCTATTAGGGCTGCTGTTCCTGAGCTTGCAGGAAAGCTTTCCTATGACGGAAATATTGAGGCTGCTACCGCAATTATGACCACCGATACAGTGAAAAAGGAATACGCTGTTGAGTTTGAGATAGGCGGAGTGACCTGTAAGCTGGGCGGTATGGCAAAGGGAAGCGGTATGATTCACCCTAACATGGCGACGACTCTCAATTTCATAACTACTGACTGCAATATCTCCTCCGAAATGGTGCAGAAGGCTCTTTCGGAGATAGTTAAGATAACCTACAACTGCCTTTCAATAGACGGTGACCAGTCCACTAATGATACCTGCGTGCTTATGGCAAACGGTCTTGCGGGCAATTCTGAGATCGCTGCAGAGGGCGGGGACTTCGATATCTTCAAGGACGCTCTCTATCAGGTAATGGCAAATCTCACAAGAATGCTTGCCAAGGACGGAGAGGGTGCTACTAAGCTGCTTACCTGTGTATGCTCGGGGGCTCCTGATCTTGATACGGCTATCATCGTGGCTAAGAGCGTTATTGGCTCATCGCTGTTCAAGTGTGCGATGTTCGGCTCTGACGCTAACTGGGGACGTGTCCTCTGCGCGATCGGCTACGCAGATGCGGAGTTCGACATCAACAAAACAGACGTCGATCTGGCTTCCTCAAAGGGACGGATAGCTGGGTGCAGGAACGGCTCAGGCGTGGATTTCTCCGAGGACGAAGCAAAGGTCATCCTCTCCGAGGACGAGATAGAAATATACATCAACCTTAATATAGGCACCGCAGAAGCTACTGCATGGGGCTGCGACCTTACCTATGATTATGTTAAAATAAATGGGGATTATCGTTCGTAATCAGACATATCGGGGGTTAATATGAACCAAAACGACATATATTCAAAAATTCATGGCTACAACAATGCCCTGACCGATGCCCTTTGCTCAGGTGAAAGCATACTGTGCAGCGGGATACAGAAGGATAAAAATCATTCATCGGCTACCCTTATCATGCTGATAGTATTAATTGTGGCGGAGTGCTTGCTGTTTTACTTTTATCAGTCGGGTGTGATTCCCATCTGGACGATGATAATTCCAGCTGCTATTGTTCTTCCTGTGACTTATAGGGTTGACAGCAGAAACGAAAAGGACGGGTATGCCTTGACTGACAAGCGGGTGTTGATATATACCGACGGAAATCTCAGTCAGGTGAGACTTGAAGATATCACAGATGTATGCATTTATTCCGTCAAGGGGAAGATAGGGACGCTGGAAATATATAAAAATGACCTGTCTGAAAAGGGAAAGACCGTTTCGGTAGGTATCATCAGGGATATATATCTTCCCGAGGAGATACGCTCTGCAATACTTCTTCAGCGCCAAAACAACGAGTCTGAGGAATAAATGGGGGTAATTATGAAAACCGACGATTTTTCTGAAATATACGAAAAGGAAAACGAGGACTGCTTCAACGCACAGCTTATGCCCGATGAAAGCATCTTGTGGACAGGGAATGGAAGGGTACAGAGTCGCGTTTTCATGGTGATATTTGCGTTGTTCTGGCTGGGATTTTCTCTGCTCTGGACTGGCTTTGTGTATTTTCTGGGCGGAAAGGCAATGGCTTTATTCGGCGTTTTCTTTATAGCTATCGGAGTGGGTCTGATGATAAAGGCTTTCCGAAAAAATGAGCCCGGCCAGTATGCTCTTACAAATAAGCGTGTGCTTATTTTGCAAAACGGGAAAACTACTGAAATAACACTTGAACGTATCGTCAGAGTTGATGCGTCCCGCAGAAGTGACGGGACGGGAGACCTGCAGATATACGAAAATTATTTCACCCAAAGCGGCACGATAGATACGACTTCACGCAGTATTACAGGCGTGAACGACCCTGAATATGTGCGGGGACTTATCTTGACGGAATGCGACAGGCTTATAGCAAACAGCTAATCTATGAAAGGAATTATCATAAAATGGATAACGAAAACAATATAACCAGCGATGTGCGGTCTAAGGTCCTTATCGACGCTCTGCCGTACATTCAGAAGTACAGCAACAAGATAGTGGTCATTAAATACGGCGGAAATGCTATGACCAACGAGGAGCTAAAAAATGACGTTATGAGCGATATCGTCCTGCTGAATCTGGTAGGAATCAAGACCGTTCTCGTTCATGGCGGAGGTCCTGAAATAAACGATATGCTAAGGCGCGTGGGCATCGAAAGTAAATTCATCAACGGACTGCGCTACACCGATGCAGATACCATGGATATCGTCCGAATGGTGCTGGCAGGAAAGGTCAACAAGGAGCTTGTTTCGCTATTGCAGCTTCATCAGGGCAAGGCTCTGGGACTGTGCGGCGTGGACGGTCAGATGATAATGGCTCACAGACTGCAGGCGGACCCTGATCTGGGCTTCGTGGGCGAAATTGAAAAGATCAACACAAAGGCTATCACCGATGCTCTGGACAATGGATATGTGCCCGTTATCGCAACAGTTGCCTCCGACGAGCAGGGTCAGGTGTACAACATCAACGCCGATACCGCAGCTTCTCGCATTGCTGCGGAGCTTAAGGCGGAAAATCTGGTGCTGATGACCGATATCCCCGGACTACTTCGTGATAAGGACGACCCGTCCACACTTATCCCCAAGGTACAGGTCAGCGAGGTGCCCTTTATGAAGAGACAGGGCATTATCAGCGGCGGAATGATACCTAAGATAGACTGCTGCGTGGAGGCTGTCCGAAGAGGCGTACATAAAACCTGCATCATCGACGGAAGAGTTCCTCATTCCATTCTGGTAGAGCTTCTGTCCAGCGGCGGTATCGGAACACAGTTTACCTGATAAACTACATTAGGAGAGAAAGCAATGAATACTATAGAACAGTTCAACAGCCACGTTATGCAGACCTACGGCAGGTTTGACGTGGTCATGGAAGGGTGCGGCGGAGTTACCGCTCACGATGAAAATGGAAAAGAATATATCGACTTCGGAAGCGGTATCGGTACCAATTCTCTGGGCTACTGCGATGAAAAATGGGCTGATGCAGTCTGTGCTCAGGTGCGCTCCGTTCAGCACACATCCAACTACTACTATACCAAGACGCAGGCGGACTTCGCAGAGAAGCTCTGCAATGCCACAGGCTACAAAAACGTATTTTTCGGCAATTCGGGCGCAGAGGCAAATGAGTGCGCTATTAAGATAGCAAGGAAATATTCCTTCGACAAGTATGGTAAGGACGCAAAGAGATATAATATAATCACTCTGAAAAACGGCTTCCACGGACGTACCATAACCACTCTTTCCGCAACGGGACAGGATAGCTT
>CAMEYZ010000051.1 GCA_945947715.1 uncultured Clostridia bacterium
CATATTATTGAACAGATTGAAGGACTGGAAAACCATTCCCACCTTTGCGCGGTAATCCTTGACGGGCCATGAGCTGCCGCCCAGCTCACTGTCAAATTTGGTCTCACCCTGAAATTCTATCTTGCCCGCCGTGGGAGTTTCAAGCATGTTGATACATCGGAGCAGCGTGGATTTTCCCGAGCCCGACGAACCGATGATGCAGACCACCTCGCCCTTTCGTATGGTAAAGGTCAGGTCCTTTAAGACCTCGTGGGTGCCGAAATTCTTCACCAGATTTTTCACCCATATCATCGGCGGAAGTATCTTTCCGTCCTTGCAATACTGCATATCGCTGTTGTAGCTGTATACCGACTCACTCATTTGCTGCTCACTTCCTTTACATATATTCCTTTGCAAGCTCGTAGCTCGGAGCCTCGTTCAGCTTCCTTTCAAGCAGCGCAAGCAGGCGGCTGAACACAAAGCAGAGCATAAAGTAGATGATACCCGTGATAAGTAATGCCTCGTAATATCTGTAGTATGTGTTTGCGGCTGTCTTTGTAGCAAAGTACAGCTCGGCGATACCGATAACGTTCAGAACAGAGGTCATCTTAATATTGGTGATGAACTGATTGCCCATTTCAGGGATAATATTTCTGAAAACCTGCGGAAGCACTACGCAGAACATGGTCTGAAAATGGCTCATTCCGAGAGCAATAGCGCCCTCACGCTGACCGTTGTCTATGGACATGATGCCGCCGCGGACTGTTTCCGCCATATATGCTCCCGTGTTGAGGAAGGTCACCAGCACTGCTGCCACAAAGGGCGAGATATCCACGCCATTCTGCTTCAGACCGTAGTAGATGACCATTGCCTGTACCATCATGGGCGTGTCGCGGAAAATCTCGATAAAGGCGTTGCATAGCCATTTAAGTCCCGTGAAAAGGACTCTCTTCGGTGCAGGGTCCCGCTCGGTTATGGGTGTGGATTTGAGTATTCCTATGGCAAAGCCCAGTATGTATCCGATAAGAGTTCCTATCAGCGTAATTACGAGGGTTATTATAGTTCCGTCCAGGAAATACTTCCAGTATTTTTCCAGCAGGAAAACTATCCATTCAAATAAGTTCTTTTCCATATATGCCTCCCTACTGCGCAGCTGCTGCGAAATATGCAGCAGCCTTGCAGGTTTTCGGATTTTTAGTTATTCACTCAAGGGCTGGAGCTCAACTGCCAGGTTCATGAGCTCGGTCATCTTGTCCTGATTCCAGCCCATTTCTGTGAGAGCTCCGTCAAGAGCCTCCTGGAGCTCTGCGTCGCCCTCCTTGACTGCTATGCAGACATTGAGGGACTGTCCCTCAGGAACTGTGAAGCCCTCGCCCTCGGCAAACTTGATGTACTTAACGCCGGGATTTGCGATAGCTGCGGACATTGCAGTGGGCTCGTCGAGAACGCCGAAATCAGCTGCACCTGTGGATACTGCCATGATGACCTCGGAGGTGGTCTCATAATATGTGAGCTGACGAACATCAGGCACCTGAGGAACGTACTGCTCCCAGATAGTACCGATCTGTGTTGTACCGGAAGCGCCTGTGAAATCGCTGATAGTTGCTGCATTTGCGAAGCTTCCGTCCGCCTTGACTACCATGACGTTATCTCTGATGTAGTAGGGCTGAGTGAAGTCAACGGCTTCCTCGCGCTCTGCGGTGTAGCCCATGCCTGCGATGATAGCGTCATAATCTCCCGCGTTCATTCCGAGAACGATAGAGGACCAGTCCACCTTATGAATCTCCAGATCCCAGCCCAGCTTGTCGGCGATTTGCTGAGCAACCATAACGTCATAGCCGTAAGCGTAATCGCTTGTGCCGAAGATAGGAACTGCTGCGTCGCCGTTTTTAGCCTCAGGCTCTGTCTGAGTCCAGTTAAAGGGAGCATATGCGCACTCCATGCCTACCTTAAGGACCTTCTTTTCGGAGGCTGTCTCACCGCCCTCGGAAGAAGCTGCCTCGGTATCAGTGCTGCCTGCAGCAGCTGTTGTATCAGTATTATCTGCTCCGTCGGAGCCGCTGCTTGAGCCGCAGCCTGTCATCATAGCTCCTGCCATAAGAGCTGCCATTGCCATTGCAAAAATTTTCTTCACATTCTTTTTCATAATCTTACCCTTCCTCTTTTTCAAATAGTCTGAAGAAAAAACAACAGCGGCAGAGCGAGAGGAATATCCCCGGCGCCCTTGCCGCTGTTCATTAACGTTTGTGCGTTATATCGTTTGTTTTTCTTCGTTGTATTTATTATATACCATCAATTCAAAAATGTCAATAGTAAATTTTAAAATTGCATAATTTCATATAATTTGCCGAAATTACGTCAACCATATAATAGATTTTGCAAGATATTATATAAAATCCTGCAAATATACTGTCAAAACGCTTGATTTATCATCGTGCGCGATATTGAATCTTGTGCAATATATTGTATTGCAATTCTATTAAGAATGTGTTATAATAAATCCAGAAAACAGACAGGGAGGAATTGACTTGGACTTCGTATCACGAAACATATCAATAAATCTGAAAAGAATACGCCAGGCCCGGCGCCTCACCCTTGATGAGGTGGCAGAGCAGACTGGCGTCAGCAAAAGCATGCTGGGACAGATAGAGCGGGGAGATTCCAACCCTACCATAGCCACGGTGGCAAAGATAGTCAGCGGACTTCGGGTATCCTTCAACACTCTCATCGAAACGCCCCGTTTTGAGCCCTTTCTCGTAAAAAAGAGGGACCTTTCTCCCATAAAGACCCTGGAGGGACAGTACAGCGTCATCAACTATTTCCCCTTCGAGGAAAACCGTAATTTTGAGATTTATGGCATGGAGATACTGCCCGAGGGCTGCTATCACAGCGGAGCTCACGGCGAGAATACCTACGAATATGTGGTGGTCCATGAGGGCACTCTCAAGCTGGTGATAGACTCCACGGAGATAATAACCGCCAACGAAGGCGATGCTCTGCGCTTCCTCTGCGACAAGCCCCACGATTACATCAACATCTCGGACAGGACTCTTATCCTCACATCCTTCTTCACCTTCGGCACTAAATATTTCTGAAACATCTTATCACAAAAAAATCCTCAGACCTGCAGGTCCGAGGATTTTTTCATATTTGTTATTATGACAGAGTGAAGCTTCCCACAAGCTTTTTCAGATGCTCCGCCTCACCCTCCAGCTTTTCGCTTATCTGTGCAGATTTATCCGCAGAAAGGGCAGTGCTTCTGACAACGGAGGAAATGATGTCCATTTTGTCCGAAACGCTGTCGATACAGGAGGACTGCTCTTCAGATGAAGCGGAAATATCGGCGATATGCTTTTCCACCTCGGTGGTGTTTTCCGAGACAACTCCGAAGGACTGTGCCACTCTTTCAGCAAGCTCTGTTCCACTGCGAACAGCGTTAACTGTGCGCTCGATAAGCGATGTCGTCTTGGACGCCGATTCTGCGCACTTTGAAGCAAGCATGCCCACCTCGTCCGCTACTATTGAAAAGCCTCTTCCAGCCGCTCCCGCACCTGCGGCCTCAATGGAAGCGTTAAGCGCAAGGATATGGGTCTGGAAGGCGATATCGCTGATAACATCGTTTATGGAGCCTATCTCCCCTGATAGGTCGGACATCTCCCGCATCGCCTGTAAAAGCTGCTCCATCTGCTCGCCGCTGAGCTTCACGTCCGCCTTTGTCCGCGACGCCAGATCAAGCACGTTCGCAGTATTATCCGCGTTCATCTTGATGCTTTCCTTCATGCTGACGAAGGTGTCGTTTATCTCGTTCATCAGCACCGTCTGATTATTCACTCCGTCAGTGAGCCTGCAGGACGTATCCACCACCTGGGAGGATATCTCCGACATGGAAGCTGCCGCCTTGTCGATATCCACAAGCACAGCCCGCAAAGACTGCATAATATTATCCAGTGAAGCCTTGATAGGCTCGAAATCCCCCCGGAATTTTCCCTCGGTTTCGTGGGTAAAGTCCCCGGCCGCCATTTTTTCAAGGCTCTCGGAAATGTGACGTATCATGCTGTTAAGATGCCGAATGTTCCGCCTTGTGGACTCCACGAGCACAGCTGTTTCGTCGTTTCCGCCCACAGCCTCCATGTCAGAGCGCAGGTCACCGTCCGCAAGGAGCTCTATCCGCTTAGTGCAGTCGCAGACCGGCTTTACGATATGGGACGAGGCCTTCATTATCAGCGCAATACTGACAATTATAACCGCAGCAGCACATACTGCCAGCACTCCGATGCCTATCATCTGCTTTCTGATAAATTCAAAATAGCTGACCGTCACCGCCAGCACCCAGCTGCTGCCCTTCTTCACGGGAACATAGCAGGCGATGCGCTTCGTGCCACTTTCGTCGATATATATGAGAGAGCCTGTCTTATTTTCGAGCATTTCGGCTATCACCGCCGCACGGTCGGACAGGGAAGGGTCCTCCTCCGCTTCAGTTATGTAGTTTCTCAGCTCACTGGCATAGGCGAGGTCGTTGTGAGCGATAAAGGTGCCTGTGCTGTCGATGATGAAATTGCTGCCGTCCTCGCCAACGAGAACCTCACTGATAATATCGGTGAAAAGCTTAGCGTCTCCTGCGCCGTATACAATGCCGCAGAATTTCTCCTCACGGACAATGGGCGCACAGAACAGCACCGATAGCGCACCATTACCGTCCTTTGAGACATAGGGATCTGAGGTCACAGTAGCCATAGTCTCCCGGCAGTCTTTGAAATACTGTCTTTCGGAGAAATCGCTGCCCAGCTGATTTACGCCATTTTCATCAGTGTAGCCAATGCGCAGGAAGCCGTTTCTTTCCTTGACCTCCTCCAGATAGGCCACAGCCTCCTCGGAGTTGAAGCTCTCGCTCTGGAATATCTCATTGGAAGCCGCCTCATTTACGGCAGTCTCGTACATGTTCAGCTTATTTGTGATAGCCTGAGCGGATATGTCTGCAGTTTCGCTGATGCTGTTTTCAAGGGCAGAGGTCACATTGTTTATTCCGCCGATAAACGCATAGCTCAGCAGTATCACTGCTATCAGAAGCATGGGAACTACTGCCAGCAATCCTCAAATGGTAAATTAAATATGAACAAAAGGTCACAGTCTCCGTCATTTTCCCATAACTATGCTGAAATTGCCCTCATCGTCCACCTTAAGCTTTATGGTCTTTATGTACTTGTCATAGAAATTATTTATCTCCTGTTCGCCCGCCTCGATACGCGCCTGCTCGAAAATGCTGTGAGCAAGCTCCTTTCCGTTGTGGGAGAGTATCTCCGGCAGATACCGTTTCAGCTCATTTATGAGCACTGCACGTTTTAGCTCGTCGATATTTCCGGTGCAGAAATCGTCCAAGGAGCAGTAATATATGCCATGGCTGTCGAGGGTCTCCTTGATAGCCTGCCCGCACTTGGAGTATTCGATGACCACCAGAAATTCCGCCTCAGGCAGCGAGGAGATAAGTCCCCAGTAATCCGAGTCGCTGGAGAGCAGTATGAAGGACGACACAGCGTTTTTATAAAATTCACGGCATATCCCCGTTGCCATTCTCATATCAACTATAGATTTATGGTCCACAACTCTGCTGACCTCGATATGCTCCACCGGCACATCAATAAATTTTTCAAGATAATCCCAGCCATTGTTTGTATGGTCATCATCGAAGAGGATAATTTTTTCTATCTTTGAAATTTCGTCCCGATTAAGATTTTTCAGCATGCCGTACAGCTTATACACATCGGAGTTCTCACAGTCCACAGCAAGCACTGTCTTATAGCTGTTGTCGATAAAATCATATATATTGTTCTTGACGGAATCCACGGCATTTTTATATTTGCTTTTATCGCCGAAGTAGTCTCCGTTCATCTGATAAAGAAGCTCAAGAAATTTCCCGTCGGTATACAGTATATTACCCAGGTCCTGAGGCTTCCAGTGGATATACATCTGAAATGGATAATAATCTATATTCTCCATATATTTTTCAAATTCATATTTCTGATTCTGTTCCTTTGCAAATTTCGGGATAATGAACAGATCCTTTATGTAATCCCACACTATCCAGTCGGGAAAAAGTCCATGGCAGTTCTCGATATTGTCATGGATAAGCGTATTGAAATGGAGGGAATAATCCGCTGACCGCTTATTTGCAAGAATTATCGTGAATCCCCATTTTTCAAGCTGACGGATATTATCGGCATCGTACCATTCAAGACTGTTCAGGTTTTTAAAATCATATACAAGGCTTTTGTCAGTCCGTTTAAAATGCTGCATCAGCGAGGTCCGCAGCTTGCACAGATATCTTATCGTCACTGCATTCCTATCATTTTCCAGTGTTTTCAGCAGCTCGGCACATTCCTCCCCATATGATGATATCCATGCACTTTTTCTGACTCCGATAAGAAACGCCACTGTCGCCACAATATTTTTCGTATCAATTCTCATTATCTCACCTCAACACATACTATTTTTTAATATTATATCATAATCATAGCATTAATTTGTGTACATTTTGTGACAATTGGAAATTTTGTTGAAGTAATCGTCGCAATTTTTTACCAATTTATACAAATTTCTGGAATTATCGTACAATCGTGACCCAGCATATACAAAAAGACTCTGCACCGCTCCCGAAATCACGGGGACTGCACAGAGCCTTTGCCTGATACATGCTTATCCTACTATCATTCTTTCGGTCAGGTCATGGACGACCTCCTTTATCAACAGCGGCAGGAACGGCTTTGTAACATAATCGTCGCAGCCTATCTCGGAAAAATCCACAGTGGATTCCAGATCCCTGTCGCTTGTCATAAGCACTACGGGAGTATTGTACTTCTCCCTGATAGCACGGAGCGTCTCGAAGCCGTCCATATCCGGCATCTTCACATCTAACATTATCAGATTGAAGGTCTTCTCTTCAAGGATATCAAGAGCCTCCTGTCCGCTGCACACGGAAACTATCTCATATATGGGCTCGTCGCTCATTATATGTGCGATGAGCTTGTTATTCATCGGCTCATCGTCCACCGTGAGTATCCGCCTCTGAAGGGAGTCGGTCTGCTTCATGGTATAGTCCTTATCCTCGTCTATGAGCTGCAGCATGATATCGGCGATATTCGGGTCAAACTGAGTACCTCTGCCCTTTTCTATCTCGCTGCGGACCACCTCCTGGGGGAGTGCCTTTCTGTAGCTTCGGTTACTGGTCATTGCATCATAGGAGTCCGCCACACCCAGTATCCTTGCCGATTCAGGTATCTTTTCGCCCTCAAGTCCGTTGGGATAGCCCCTTCCGTCATATCTTTCATGGTGATACTTGGCAGTTATCGCGATAAGCTTGCTGCCCGAAATACCCCGCAGGATATGATAGCCCGTCACAGGGTGTATCTTGATGATATTATATTCCTCGTCAGTGAGCTTGCTCTCCTTATTGATTATCTCCACAGGGATACGTATCTTTCCGATATCGTGAAGGAGGCCCGCACGGTATATCTCCTCCTGTTCCTCCTTGGTCTTTCCCATTCTTGCCGCTATCATGCGGGAATATTCCGCAACTCTCTTTGAATGACCGCTGGTATATCTGTCCTTGGCATCAACTGCTTCACTGAGGGCAGTAACTGTCTGCACGAACAACTCCTTTATCTCCTTTTCTCTGGTCATAAGCTCGCCGGTCTGAACGCTTATGGTATCCTCCAGCTCTTCGCGGAGCTTCTCCAGCTCATTCTTTCTTATGACGAAGATTATCATGCTGACTATGCTTATCAGTGCAAACATGGCGATCTCCACGCACACTGCGATAAGATAGGTCCGAAACAGTGTGGTTTCCCAGGGCTTTGCTTCGGTGTTCACGATATAGACCATTTCCTGCAACACATTCTCGCCCGAGCTGTCCAGCAGCTGCAGGCAGATAGTATACTCCGAGGCATCCGGCTTGAATATCCTGATAGGCTCTATCTCATTCCATCTGCACACCTTGGGAGCATCTTCGAGCTCCTTGGCGAAAAAGCGCACCTTAACATCGGAAAAGGCGTAATTGCGCACTGACGCATAAACGGAAAGCTCCTGAGCATTTTCCGGGACCGTAAAGGAATTATTGTCCGAGGCCTTCAGCTCGTTACCGTCACATTCCGCAGAGACTATCCCGAATTTCAGGTTTGCCTCGGGCAGCTCACAATTCTCGTCAAACAGCACAACTCCGTTATTGCTGCACAGATACAGCAGTCCGTCCTCCGAGACATAGTTCCACGAATTTGCGGTAAGTCCCTGGAACAGTCCCTCTCCTGCACCGTAAAGCACGGGGTGTCCGCAGTCGTCTGCTAAGAGCTCGGAAACGCTCAGCTTATACATTCCCGCACTGCAGGTCACATACGCGATATCGCTTCGTATGATAACATCGTAATTATTGAAATATGGAAAGCTTTCAAGCCTTTCGGCCTTTCCGTCGGAGCTCATAATACACAGCGCATTACTGGTCACGATGATATATTTTTCGCCGCAGGGAACAATGCGGAGCACCACATCCGATGACAGTCCGTCAGCCACAGTATAGCTATCCGTAAGCTTCCCGTCGGATATCCTGTATATGCCACTTCCGTCGCTTCCCGCCCATACAGTGCCGTCGCTGCTCTCTATAATGGACAGTATCTGAGTATTGGCAAGGCCATCATTGTCGGTAAGGGTAGCTGTAACAGTCCCGTCCTTTATGAAGTTTATCCCGTCGGCAGTTCCCACAGCAATTGTGCCGTCAGAAAGCTCAGTGATGCATCTGAAGCGGTCGCTGGTAACACCGTCTGTCTGGACAGTATACCGCTTTATGGCACCGTCGGAGGTATAATATATCAGCCCATTGTATGTACAAAGCCAGAGCCCGTCCTTAGAATCCGCCATTATGGACCGCACTCTGTACCCGTTGGTCATTTTGACAAGCCAGCTGAATTTATCGCTGAGCCCGTTCTCATCAAACACCAGAAGCCCGTTATCCGTTCCGCACAGATAATAGCCATTGTAAGGAAGGACCGCATTCACCACCTGATTTTCCGCTCCAAGCTTTTCAAAGATGTTGATGAACGCGCTTTCCGAAAGCTTCATCACGCCGTAGCTGGAGGACGCTATCCAGATATTTCCCTGATAATCCTCATGAAAGCCCGTGATAGACGAATCAAAGCCATCGCAGTGCATTTTCCGATAGTCTCCGTCCTGTCCGATATAGCCGAGTCCCGTCTCCGACGCTATCCAAACACGTCTCTTGCTGTCCTCGAAAATTGCCGAGACCCGGTTTGCGCCTATATCTGTATGCTTTTCCAGCACGATGCGTCCCGAAACGATATCCGCCGAAAAAAGCTCACCGCTCTCGGCACCTATCAGAAGTCCGCCGGAGGTCTGTGCGAGGCAGTAATAAAAATAGTCCTCACTGTTTCCGTCTGCGGTGATAAGCTTATTTTCGCCATCAATAGCGCAGATAGCTCCGTTGTTGTCTATCACCACAAGCATGCCATTATATACGGTCATCTCCGACGCAAAGGTGATATCCTGCTCTAAAATATGGATACTGTCGTCGGTACTAAAGCTGCATATTTTATCGCTTGTACCCACAAAAACGCAGCCGTCCCCGTCCTCAGCAAAGCATCTTATCGAATTTGAAGGGAGTCCGTCCTCAACGGTGAAGTAGGTATACTCACCATTTTCATACCGTGCGATACCCGCATCGTTTGTGCCTATCCAGAGCCTGCCCCTGCTGTCGGTCATCATGCTCACGACGTTAACAAGCCCGCCCTCGCGGACAAACTCGAACTCACTCCCGTCAAATCTTGTAAGACCTGCATAGCTTCCTATCCAGATAAAACCGTCCTCCGTCTCGCAGATAACGTTTGCCTCCGAGGACACCATACCATTCGTGTTATTGTAAACCTTTTCGACAAAATTATCAGAAAATATGCTGTTCTCCTCAGCACTGACGTCCAAGGTCCCTGCCGCAGAGACAGCTATCGACGCAGCCAGAACAAGGGCTGCTGTTTTCATGACCTTTTCGCCGGGCTTTTTCACCCGTGAGACTATGTATATGATAAGGTACGCAAGCATGACACATATCTGCTTATCGACCACCTGAACGACAGCCTCTCCTGCCAGAGCCGCAGCAGTTCTCGGAGCGTCATACCATATCAGCATAGAAACAAGGGTATCTCCCCAGTAATTCCCCGAATATCCGTTATTGAAAATGAGATTGATAGGCGTTGAGAGGACAGTGTACAGCATACCCAGCCAGAAGCTCGATATTATAGCCTTTATCACATCATTCATGTAGCCCTTTTTTATGAACAGCTGGATAACGACAGCTGCAAAAACGCTCGTAATTGCATAAAAAAGAGCAGTCGGGTCATTGAATGCGGGAATAATATTGTTAAACAGTGCTGCGATGATGCCGCTCCACATACCGCCGTAATACGAAGCGATGACCGTTCCTGTCATATCCAGCCATATTGGCAGATTAAAGCAGCGCGCGACGTATCCTCCGACGACATTGAGGACTATCCCCACAACGACCGCCGAAGCAGCTTTCAGTATTTTTTTCAAAAGCGACCCCTCCGATTCAGTCCTTATCCGCCTTATATTCTTCTATGCCCATTACCATGCAGTACCCGCTGCAGAGCTCATCATACTGTTCAAAAAGGCTATCCTGAAGCTCATATATATTCTCAGGGAAGCCTTCCTTTGTGAGCCTTTCCATTTCAAAGGCCAGCTCTCCCAGGGCTGCTGCGCCGATGTACCTTGCATTACTCTTGAAGCCGTGGACGCGGATAGAGTAGTTCTTATGATCGTCGGTAAGAAGACATTTTGTCAGCTGACCGCGTATGGGGAGCTTAGTAAAATCCCCAAACATCTCCAGATAAAAGCTCGCGTCACCGCCGCATACAGCAAGTCCCGCATTGATATCCACCTGAGGCAATGCCTTGCGAAGTGCATCGAGCCTGTCCGCTCCCTCCAGAAGCATTTCTCTATTATCTGACATAAATCACACTTTCCTTTCCAGAGGTCCGCCCTTGGGACCTCGGTCCTGTTGGTCGTTTTCCGAAGTCCGACCAACCTTTTACACCTAATAAACCCATTATATCACATTTTTCTCATTTTGGCAATACTTCCAGAGCATATTACCAAGTAGTTTTACTCAGTTTTTTTAAAGTGGGACGGAGTGATGCCCTCGTACCTTTTGAACAGCTTGCAGAAATAGCTTGCCGTACAGAAGCCCGTTTCCGCAGCGATTTCCTCTATGGTCTTATCCGAGCCGGTCAGAAGCTCCTTTGCGACCTGGATACGCCGCTTAGCGATATATTCCATGGGACGGACATTCAGCGTTTTTCTAAACAGCATACAAAGATACTGCTTCGATACCCCCGATACAGCGCAGAGGTCGTCCATGGAAATAGGTGAAGCGTAATTGCAGTTGATATGGTCCAGCGCCTTCATCAGTGCGGAGTTGGGCGCACTAGCTGCTCCTTCCGAGGAAATGAGCCGATAGAACTCAATGAGAAAATCGTACAAATACCCCGACGCCCTGTAATTGCCAAAAACACTGTCTGCCCGAATGGCCTCGTGCATTTTCCGAAAAATATGGTCCAGCCTCTTCGTCTCGCCCAGCTCATATATTTTCGGCTCGCACAGTCCGAAGTGCTTTAGTATATCCTCAGCAGCATATCCTGCGGGGACTGCCCAGTGCACGTCCCAGACGTCACCGTCGGGATAATATTCATGGGGATAGCCTGCGGGCATATATATGGCCGTTCCCGGGGAGATGTGCAGCTTTTTCCCGTCCAGCACCAGCGTGCCGCTCCCCTTTGTGCAGTACAGTATCTGCGGACAGGGATAGCCCTCTGTCCTGATGATATGGTCCTGGCAGTAATGCTGTCCCATGTTCAGAAGATAAAGTGGCAGCTCCCTTTCGCCGCGTATGATAGGATAGTCGCAGAAAAACAAAATATTTCACTTCCATATTCATATTGTTATATAATGATAATATCATTTATTGACGAATACGTCAAGGGGGACTATAATAAAGGCAACACCTCAAAAAAAGGAGAATGATAATGGATATTTCAAAGCTCGCCTCATACGGCACACCAAAAAGCAAAATGATATACCACGAGGACCCAAATCAGCTTCATGTGAACACTCTTGAAAAGCACTGCTATTTCATACCCTTCGCCCCAAACCAGGACCCCTTCGCTGACAGGGAGAGCTCAAACCGCTTTGAGC
>CAMEYZ010000052.1 GCA_945947715.1 uncultured Clostridia bacterium
TATCATAGAATTGAAATATGTAATATGAAGGTGAAGAAAGTTACTCAAAGATACAGTTTCAAATATTTCTTTATCAGATGTTTTGAAAAGATCCTTGAAGGGTAATATTTCTTTCTGTATCAGATATTATTGTTGTAATGAAAAGAAGCGGATATATCATTAAGGGTACTGAAATTTCAGAATGAAGGTTGATTATTAAAATTTGCATCCTATCAAAGAATTAGAATATGTAATATGAATGTAAAGGAAGATAGAAGAGTATATTTCTTGAAGGGTACTGAAATTTCAGAATGAAGGTTGATTATATAATTTACATCCTATCATAGAATTGAAATATGTAATATGAAGGTGAAGAAAGTTACTCAAAGATACAGTTTCAAATATTTCTTTATCAGATGTTTTGAAAAGATCCTTGAAGGGTAATATTTCTTTCTGTATCAGATATTATTGTTGTAATGAAAAGAAGCGGATATATCTTGAAGGGGTACTGAAATTTCAGAATGAAGATTGATATATAATTTGCATCTTATCGGAGAAGCTGAAATATGAAGGTGAAGGTTAATTATATGATATACCTGTTGCATTTATAAAAGTGCAATTAGGGTACTTATTGAACCTTAACTTTTAGCGAAGAAACCTTTGTATTTGTAATGATCTGTTTGAATTATTATGAATATATGTTTGATTTTACGTTTCTTAATAACAATAGTAGTAATCCTAAAATATACTAATCAATAAAACAGATATCTGTTTTAGTATACTTTTACAGTTATGTTGATGTGGTGTCTGAAAAGTAGTTTCTGAATAAATGATTAACTGCGAGAACATTCTTTTCAGACATCCGCAATGTAACTGACGTTTTCGAAGGAGGGTTAGGCATGAGTGATAACCGCATATTTGGGTATTGTAGGGTGTCCTCAAAAGAACAAAATTTAGATAGGCAAATCCAGCGTTTATTCGAGAGCGGAGTCGAAGAGCGAAATATTATTACAGAAAAACAATCCGGTAAAGACTTTCAGCGACCTAAGTATCAGATGCTAAAAAATCAATTTCTGAGACCTGGAGACGTTCTTGTGCTTACGGAGTTTGATCGTCTTGGAAGAAATTATGAAGAGATAAAAAAAGAGTATCAAGAGCTTACTGACAAAGGGGTTATTATTCGATTTCTCGAAAATGCGATGTTGGGTACTTATAATAAATCTGACCTTGAAAAAAAGCTTATAGCAAATTTGATGTTTGAGCTGCTTGCATACATATCCGAGAAGGAACGTCTAAAAATCAGACAAAGATGTAATGAAGGTATTCAAAATGCAAAGCAGCAAGGCATCAAATTTGGGAGACCTTCAATTCCAATACCATCAAACTGGAATGAGGTTATCTCACTTTGGAAAAAAGGAGAGATAACCGCTGTTAAAGCAATGGAGCTTACCAAGTTAAAGCGTACAACCTTTTATAAACTGGCAAAGCAGACAAACGCAGCAGAAAAGGACACAAATGGTACTGAGTCTTATTCTAATGCATCATAATTATTATGTAAAGTATTCATAGTAATGAATATATCAACTTACTAAAGCATAATTATTATCAACAAATCATCCGGGGGGTACATAATGAATAATAATTTAGTTGCAGAAAATCATTACAAGAGCAAAACCAACGATGAGAAATCAACTGCAGTCACAAAAGCAGTGGAAAAAATGATAAACAGAGCACTATTGCAGGCAATTGCTGTTAAAAAATAATACTAAAGCACTTGAATAATTAAATAGAATATGGTATAATTATCTTGTATTCAGATAACTATACCATATTTTGTTTATTACCGTAAAGGAGTAACAAAGATATGAGTATTAGTGTAGCAATTTATGTCAGACTGTCGGACGAGGACAGAAACAAGAAATACAAGGGAGATGAAAGCGAGAGTATACAGAACCAGAAGTCAATGTTGACCGAATATTGCCGTGAGCGCAACTGGGAGATATACGATATTTACAATGATGAAGATTACAGCGGTACAGACAGCAGCAGACCAGAGTTTAACAGAATGATTGCCGATTGTGAAAGCGGACGTGTAAACCTTGTATTGTGCAAACACCAAGACCGTTTTGCAAGAGATAATGAAGTTGTCAACCATTACATACACGACAAGTTTTTAGAGTGGGGCGTTAGATTTAAGAGTGTTATTGACCACATTGACACGGACGATGAAAACACCAAGAAGCAGAGCCAGATATTAGCCTTGACAAGTGAGTGGTACTGCGAGGACACAAGCAAGAAAATAAAAAGTGTATTACAGCACAAGCGAGAGCAGGGGCAGTTTGTCGGAAGCTTTGCCCCATATGGGTACACTGTTGACCCCAAGGACAAGCACCACCTTGTAATTGACCCCGATGCAGCGGAGAATGTCAGATTGATATTTGACTTGTATGTACAGGGCAATGGATATAGGGCAATTGCGATTGAATTAAACAACCGAGGCATACCAAGTCCGACACAATACAAGCAGATGAAGGGGAGCAAGTATTGTAACAAAAAGGTTGAGAAAAGCGCAAGCAAGGGATTTTGGACATTATCTACCATTACAAGAATAATTCAAAATGAAACATACACAGGGACACTTGTACAGGGTAAATCTCATAGTGTCAGTTACAAGAACCATAAAAGGAAGCCTGTGCCAAGTGAGGAATGGTCAAGAAATCCCGATGCCCACGAAGCTATTATTGACCCTGAAACGTGGCATAAGGTACAGGACAGAATTTCTAAAAAAACGCGGGTAAGCAAGACCACACAGACATTATTGCTGTTTTCGGGTAAGCTTAAGTGTGCTGTTTGCGGTGCACATATGAAGGAACACCCATACTGGAATAAGGCACATACAATAAAGTACCACAGTTATAGATGTGCTACCTATGACAACGGAGCGATGAACTGTGCCAATGCAAAGAGCATAAGTCAATTACAGCTTGAAGCATTTTTTGTAAAGCAGATAAATACCCAAATAAGGCAGTTTTGTAATACCAACAAATTAACGTTACTTGACAAGCACCAAGAAAAAATTGATACCTTGACAGGTACAATAAATTTATATAAAGAGCAGATTACAGATAAAGAAAACAAGGTTACAAAAATGTATGAAGATTACCTTGACGGCACAATTTCTGCGGAGCAGTACAAGATTATTAGCAATAAGTTTACCGACACCATAGCAGAATTGAAAGCCAAGTGTGAAAACATACAGGGGCAGATTGCACACATTGAAAGTATTAAGGCAGAGGAAGCCGACAAAAAGGCTATAATCAACAAGTACCTTTATGTTGACAAGCTGACCAGAGAAATAGTTGATGACTTTATAGATACTGTTTACATAGGTGAATACGAGGCAGGCAAAGACCGCAAGATTACCATTGATTGGAAAATATAGTAATAAGCAAAAACTACAGTTAAGACATACGCACCACACGGTGGCATGGACGGAGGCTGCTCCACTGCAGACGGTATCCCCGAAAAGGGCATCAATCTTAATATTATGCTGACTGTCCGCGATATGGCGCAGATATTCGGCTACACCACCGTAACTACCCGCGACAGCGATATGTCCATACATGACAGCGGCGTGGAGGGTATCCGCGCTCAGAAGATATCCGATATGGAAAATCGTCTGGAAATTTTCAACAAATATCCCAATTCAGTCTGCGTTTCCATTCATCAGAACACCTACACCGACCCCCAATTCAAGGGTGCGCAGATGTTCTACTCCTCGGCAAACTCCGAAAGTGCGCGGCTTGCTACCACTCTTCAGAATCTTTTCAGAGAGAATCTCCAGCCCTACAATGACCGCGAAACCAAGCTCTGCGGCAGCGAGCTGTACCTCTGTCATTTCTGCAACAATCCTGCTGTAATGGCGGAATGTGGCTTCTTATCCAATCCAGAGGAAGCGGCAATGCTCACCGATGAAGCCTATCAGCAAAAGACTGCTTTCACTATTTTTGAGGGGATAAATCAGTTTTTGACGCAGGATAAATGATATGCAAAAGAGTCCCGTAAATAGCGGGGCTTTTTTCATTATAAAAATCCTCTTGACAACACAGACTAAATGTATTATCATATAAATAGTACATTTGTTTCAGGAAAGGACAGAATTATGGATAAATTTGAACTCGTTTCCGATTACAAGCCCGCAGGCGATCAGCCCCAGGCTATCGAAAGGCTTGTGAACGGCATCAATTCGGGCATGCACGAACAGACCCTCATGGGCGTTACAGGCTCCGGCAAGACCTTCACTATGGCAAGCGTTATCGCACAGCTTAACCGTCCCACCCTTGTGCTGGCTCACAACAAGACCCTTGCGGCGCAGCTCTGCTCCGAGTTCAAGGAGTTCTTCCCTCACAATGCTGTGGAATATTTCGTCTCCTACTACGACTACTACCAGCCCGAAGCCTATATCCCCTCCACCGACTCATTCATCGAAAAGGACAGCGCCATTAACGATGAGATAGACAAGCTCCGTCACTCCGCCACCCTCGCACTTTCCGAACGCAGAGATGTTATCATAGTGGCTTCCGTGTCCTGCATATACTCCCTCGGCTCCCCCGAGGATTACCGTACCAACGTCATTTCTCTGCGCACGGGGCTTGAGCTTTCCCGAGAAGACCTGCTGGGCAGGCTGGTGGCCATCCAGTACGAGCGCAATGATGTAAACTTTGTACGCAACAAGTTCCGCGTCCGGGGCGATGTGGTGGAGATATTTCCCGCAGGCTCCGCGGAAAATGCTATACGCGTGGAGTTTTTCGGCGACGAAATAGACCGCATTTCCGAAATTCAGGTAGTCACGGGCAATGTCATTGCTACCCTTTCTCATGCGGCCATATATCCCGCTTCCCACTATGTGGTGAACAAGGAAAAAATCCACGCTGCCGCAGAAGAGATAGAAGCCGAAATGAAGGAGCGCATCAAATATTTCAAGGACCACGATCAGCTCATCGAGGCGCAGCGCATTGAACAGCGCACCCTGTACGACATCGAAATGCTGGAGGAGATAGGATTTTGCAAGGGCATCGAAAACTACTCCCGAATCCTGTCGGGACGTGCTCCCGGAAGCACTCCCTATACCCTTCTGGACCACTTCCCCGATGACTATGTCCTGTTCGTGGACGAGAGCCATGTATCGCTCCCGCAGGTAAGAGGAATGTCCGCTGGCGACCGTGGCAGAAAAAATGTCCTTATAGATTACGGCTTCCGTCTGCCGTCGGCGCTGGACAATCGTCCTCTGAATTTCGACGAATTTCAGTCGAAGATAAATCAGGCAATATACGTTTCCGCCACTCCCGGCGATTTTGAAAAGGAACACTCCTCTCAGATTGTAGAGCAGGTCATCCGTCCTACGGGACTTATCGACCCGGAGATAATCGTTAAGCCGGTTGAGGGACAGATAGAGGACCTGCTGTCCGAGATCAACATGAGGACTGCAAAAAGAGAGCGAGTTCTCGTCACCACACTCACAAAGAAAATGGCGGAGGACCTCACCGACTTCCTTTCGGGCATGGGCGTGAAGGTCAGGTACATGCACCACGATATCGACACTATCGAGCGAATGGAAATAATCCGCGACCTGCGCTTAGGCGAGTTCGACGTGCTGGTGGGAATAAATCTGCTCCGTGAGGGACTGGATATCCCTGAGGTGTCTCTCGTGGCGATACTTGACGCCGACAAGGAGGGCTTCCTCCGTTCGGAAAGCTCGCTGATACAGACCATAGGACGTGCTGCCCGAAACAGCGAGGGCAAGGTCATAATGTACGCAGATTCGGTGACCCGCTCCATGGAAAATGCCATAACCGAAACCGAACGCCGCCGCAGCCTGCAGATGAAATTCAACGAGGAACACGGCATCGTGCCGAAAACTATCATCAAGGACGTAAGAGACGTTATCGAAATTTCCACAAAGGCGGAAACATCGAAAAAGACCTCAAAGAAAAAGCTGACCGAAAGAGAGCGTCAGGAGCTTATCGAAAAGATGACGATCGAAATGAAAAATGCTGCGAAAATGCTTGAATTTGAGCATGCGGCTTTTCTCCGCGACAAGATCAAGGAGCTTAAGGGAATAAAATAAATTTGCTTTTTAAAAGCAGCTGAAATTGTTCGGCTGCTTTTTTGTATTATTTTAAAATAACGGTATATACTAACTATATCCTAAAAACGAAAGGATAAAGCTACTATGAAAGATAAAATATTTGCAGTGCTGCAGCGCATCGGACGTTCCTTTATGCTGCCCATTGCAATTCTTCCCATAGCGGGGCTTCTCCTTGGCATAGGAAGCTCCTTTACAAATCCCACCACCCTTGATGCATACGGTCTTACGGGAGTTATCTATGAGGGCGGACTGCTCTACACCATTCTCGACATAATGAGCGAAACGGGTAACATAGTCTTTGCAAATCTTCCCCTGCTCTTTGCCATGGGCGTGGCTATCGGCATGGCGAAAAAGGAAAAATCCACTGCTGCTCTTTCGGCTGCGGTGGCGTACCTTATCATGAACACCGCCATTAGCGTTATGATAAGCGCATACGGCGGCGTAGAAGCAATGCAGGAAAATTCCACCGCATCTGTTTTAGGAATAACCACTCTGCAGATGGGCGTTTTCGGCGGTATCATCGTGGGACTCGGCACAGCCGCGCTCCACAACCGCTTCTATAAGATAGAGCTGCCGCAGGTAGTGTCCTTTTTCGGCGGAACAAGGTTTGTTCCTATTATATGCTCCCTTGTCTATCTTATCGTCGGCATCGTCATGTTTTACATCTGGGGCTTCGTTCAGACGGGCATTTCCGGACTGGGCAGCCTTGTACTGGAATCGGGCTACGCAGGCACGTGGATTTACGGCATTATCGAACGAGCACTTATCCCCTTTGGACTTCATCACGTATTCTACATGCCCTTCTGGCAGACCTCCGTGGGCGGAACGGCAGTCATCGACGGAGTGACCGTTTCAGGCGCGCAAAACATCTTCTTTGCGGAGCTGGCATCAAAATCCACCGAAGTCTTTTCCGTATCCGCCACAAGATTTATGAGCGGAAAATTCCCCTTTATGATATTCGGACTTCCGGCGGCAGCATATGCAATGTACAGAACTGCTCGCCCCGAAAAGAAAAAGGCGGTAGGCGGACTATTGCTCTCCGCGGCGCTGACCTCGATGATAACAGGCATCACCGAGCCTCTGGAGTTCACCTTCCTATTTGTGGCGCCCTCTATGTATGCGGTGCACTGTGTACTGGCAGGCTTATCCTACATGCTCATGCACATTTTTAACGTGGGCGTGGGAATGACCTTCTCAGGCGGACTTATCGACCTGACACTTTTCGGAATACTCCAGGGCAATGCAAAGACCAACTGGATATGGATAGTCATTATAGGGCTTTTCTATGCGCTGATATACTATTTTGTGTTCTATCTTATGATAACAAAGCTTAATCTGAAAACTCCCGGACGCGAAGCAGAGGGCGAGGAAACCAAGCTCTACACCCGTAAGGACCTGAATGCCCGCAATGAGGCTCTTAAGGCAAATGCTCTCACAAGCGTGCTCATTCTTAAGGGTCTTGGCGGAAAGGCCAACATTTCTGATATCGACTGCTGCGCCACAAGGCTGCGAGTCACTGTGGACGACCCGTCCGCTGCCGATGAAGCTCTCCTGAAGCAGAGCGGAGCAAGCGGCGTTATCCGGAAAGGAAATGGTATACAGGTGGTGTACGGTCCGAGGGTATCGGTGATAAAATCCGACCTGGAGGACTTCATGGACTCTCCCGATTCGGACAATATCGACAAGCTTCTGGAAAACGTCATGTCAAGCTCCGAAGCAGAAAAGAAGCTGTCCGAAAGCAGCGGCGGCAGCATAAAGACCATATCCCTTGCCGCTCACATGAACGGAACCGCAATTCCCCTTTCTCAGGTGGAGGACGAGGCCTTCTCCTCGGGAGCACTGGGAGACGGTGCGGCTATCGAGCCTTTGGAGGGAAAGCTGTACGCTCCCTGTGACGGTACAGTTGAGACGCTTTTCGATACAAAGCATGCGCTCAGCATAAGGTCTGATAATGGCGCGGATATACTCCTTCACATCGGAATTGATACCGTACACTTAGAAGGAAAATTTTTCACTGCACACATCAGTGACGGTGACAGGGTGAAAACTGGCGAACTGCTTATCAGCTTTGATATGGACGCTATCAGAAAAGCAGGCTATAAGCTTACAACACCGCTTATCATCTGCAACAGCGACGAGTTTGATGATATAGCTCTTGAAGCAGCGGGCAGCATATCCGCAGGCAGTAGCTTTTTGACTATAACAGGAAAGGAACAATAACATCGTATGAAACAGTTTGAATATGTAATAAGGGACGAAGTGGGTATTCATGCCCGTCCCGCAGGCTTGCTCGCAAAAAAGGCAAAGGAATTCAAAAGTGAAATAACTCTGGAAAAGGGCGGCAAGTCCGCTGCAGCGTCAAAGCTGATGGCTGTTATGGCGCTGGGAGTCAAATGCGGCGACAGAGTTTCTGTGACCATAAAAGGCGATGACGAGGAAGCTGCCTCTGCCGAAATGGAAAATTTTTTCCGCGAAAATCTGTAAAATAGTAACAGAAAAGCCGTCCGCAGATATAACGGACGGTTTTTCTGAATAAAGCAATAACGACTACCTCGGGGGGAAGACCTCGGCAGCCGCTATCGGAAAAAGGAGAAAATATGAAAAATATGAAACGGTTTAGCTTATGTCAATTATTCCTTAACAGCTCCGTTTGTAAGTCCTGCATAGATGTACTTCTGCAGGAAAAGGAAGATGATAAGAACGGGAACTGTACAGATGACGATACCTGCAAAGATGATCTCCCACTTTGCGCCGTAGGGGCCCATGAAGCGGTACAGTGATGTGGATACCACGGAAAGCTCGTCGGAGGGCATATAAAGGTTTGCAGTATAGAAGTCGTTATAGATGCTGATTATCTTGATGATAAGCACTGTTGCGATAGCAGGCTTAAGGTTAGGAAGGATTATCTTGAAATAGATCGTGAAATAGTTTGCTCCGTCCATGTATGCACTTTCATCCAGTGAGTAGGAAATATTGTTTAAGAACTGAATGAATATGTAAATGGAGATGATATCAGTTCCGATGTAGAGAAGAATAGGCGCGCCCATTGTTCCTACAAGACCGAACTTGTTCATGATGCTGTAAACTGTTACCTGCATTGTGATAGAGGGGAAAAGCTGTGCACAGAGGAATGCAGCCTTCATGACCTTTCCCATGACCGTATTGAAGCGCTGAACTACATATGCAGTCATTGTGCCGAGGATAACGGTGAAAAAGCAGGAGATAACAAGGATTATCAGAGTGTTTTTCAGACCAAGAAGGACCTTTCCGTCGATAAACGCTGTTTTATAGTTGCTCCATTCAATGTGGGTAGGCAGCGCGAATACATTGGACGAAAGGAACTCTCTGTTATCCTTAAGGGAGCCTAAAAATACGACTAACAGTGGAACAATAACGATAAGACAGCCCAGTACAAGGATAACATATTTCATAGCCTGAAAGAATTTGCGCTTGAACATTGAGGAATCAAAGCCTGTATTGCTTCCCTTGCCGGCTGACAAGGTATTGAAATTTTCTGCAGAAGCCATATTTACTTATCCTCCTTAAACGCAAGCTTTTGTATCACAGTTACCACGACGATGATCAGGAACAGCACCACCGACATGGCACAGGCAAGCCCGACCTTATGGAATTTGAACGCCGTTTCCGTTGTTTCGATAACGAAGGTGCTGGACCCGAAGCGTCCGCCGGTAACAATGTAAGGGATATCGTAAACGCTGATTGCACCCTTGACAGCGAGTATCATCTGAAGAAGAATGATAGGCTTTATCTCGGGGAAGATTATGTAGCGGAAATTCTGGAAGCCGTTTGCTCCGTCAAGGGAAGCTGCCTCGTAAAGCTCAGGCGAAACAGACTGTATCGCACCGATGAACATTACCAGGTCCATACCGATATATCTCCAGATTGAAATGAATACCAGACATATATTTACAAGACCCTCTGAGGATAAAAACTTGATAGGCTCTCCGCCAAGCAGCGTAATAATCGTGTTTAATGTACCGTCTGTATTGGTAACTCCGTCGCCTCTCTGGAAGAATCTGCGGAAGATAAGGGCTACTGCAACGGTATTGATCATGTAAGGGAAGAAGAGAACTCCCTTAAAGAAGTTTGAAAATCTGATTTTTGAACAAAGGATAGTTGCAAGAAAAAGTGCAAGCGACAGCTGGATAAAGGAACCAGCCAGATAGTAAAGACTGTTTTTGAACGCTGAAAAATACTCGGGCGTTTCAAAGATGGTCTTATAGTTTTGAAGTCCGACAAATTCGACATCAACGCCGAACTGATCGCGCTTCTCAAGGCTGAAGGCGAACATATTCGCCGCAGGGAGATAAGTAAAGGTGATCAGAAGAACAGTAGGTATGAGCAGAAATATGATAACTGTCAGCAGCTGCTGCCTATAGATTCTTCCGAAGCGCTTTTTTTTGGTAAGATTTGCTGTACCGGTCATTTAAGAAGCCCCCGACTGTAAAAAATAACGCGTCATAGAATACGCGGTCATCTGATTTTTAGCGTATGATAATTTGAATCCCTCTCCGCTTCCCGTGAAGGAAGCGGATTGAGATCCACGACAGCTCCGAGGAAGCGAAGCCGCCATTTCTGGTAAAAAAGGAAGAAAAATGATATGTACATAGTATGATGTCGAGAAACGATGCTAAATATCCACGTCAAAAAGCTGGGTCAGAAGGATCCCTTCGTAAAATGCGTCAGAATATCATGTCAGATATTTCGTCAGGTCATCATATCAGTGAATTTATGCAGCTTTTCTTTCACGGGAATATTTTCCCGTGAAAGAGCTATTAGCTTATGTAATATGATTAGCCAAGGATAGAATCTCTGGAAGCTGCCCATGCTGCGTTTGTATCAGCGCAGATAGAATCATAAGCCTCTCTGCCCTGACCGCCAAATGCAGCCTCAGCCATTCTGAACTTGAAGTTTGTGGAAGCATCGCCCCAAGGATCTACCTCAGACTCCTTAGCGATCTCGTCCCACTTGCCCTGGAGCTCGTCGGGGAATGCAGCCTCAACAAAGAGCTGAACGTTGAGCTCATCGAAGGAAGCAAGTGTTGCGGGCATAGATGCGGACTTAAGACCGGAGATCTCGCCTTCGTTCTGAGCAAAGCCGGAATCTGTGCAGAACCACTCAGCATATGCAACAGCTGCGTCGAGGTTTGCAGAGTTCTTGTTAACGCTCATCATGTAGTCGTTGGAGGATACGGAGTAGATCTGTCCGTCAATGCTGTTGGGGAAGGGCATGTAGCCAACGTCAGCACGGTCTGTACCAACCTGATCGCAAGCCTCCTGGAACTGTGTGATAGCCCATGAGCCGAGTACCATTGTAGCGATCTTGCCCTCTGCGAATGCAGGCTTGCAGCCTTCCCAGTCAGTTGTCATAGGATCTTCCTCGTGGAGAGTAGGATCTGCATAGATGTCGAAGAGTGTACCATATACTGCGTCATAGGGGCTGCCCTCGGAGAAGAGGTCGTTCTTCTCGGTGAGGAGCTTTGTGTTGTACTCAGGATCTCCGGAAGCGCCTACAACGAGGGACTGCCACTGAGTGATGCACCAGGAAGCGTTATAGTTTGTGTAATAAGGAATTGCGTCTGTGTTCTCGCCGATCTGCTTGAGGCATGCGATGAACTCATCTGTTGTCTTAGGAAGCTCTGTGATGCCTGCGTCAGCCCATACTCTCTTGTTATAGAGAACGCCGGAAGCTGTACCACCGGTAGGAAGCGCGTAAACCTGTCCGTCTACGGAGTAGTTCTCCAGCCAGTAGAAATCCTTGGAGAGCTCATCATAGGAGCCGAAGGATACGAAGAAGTTGGGGAGATCAGCCTGCTTAAGAGCCTGA
>CAMEYZ010000053.1 GCA_945947715.1 uncultured Clostridia bacterium
ATGAGTTCCCGAAACAAAGGTATGTCTCACCAGAGCGTCCTCCGCTCCCATAGCCTGTGCAAACACTGCGTCAAGAACATCTCTGCCCTTGTCGCCATAGCCATAGCCAGAGCTTCCGTTCATGCAATCCTCGCTAACGCGGTTGTCTATGAAAGCTTTAAGAACCTTTTCTCCATTGAAGCGGGCTGTTCTGTCAATCTCCAGAAAGCCCGACTCGCAGGCAGCCTCTGCCTTTGCCGCCAGCTTTAAAATTCTGTCCTCAATTACAAATCCGCCCTTAACAACAGGCTTCGGGTCAAAAATTTCTGCCATATCTATATTCCTTTCAATGTGTAGTAGCTGCCGCTGCCCGAAATTTTATATCCGTTGTGCAGATAAAAGGGCAGCATATCATTATATGCGTAAAGTCCGCCCGTTATATTGCGGGTGAACAGGAAGACTTGAATTATTTTCAGAAGCTCCCCTGCGATACCCTGTCCACGTGCATCGGGAGATACCGCTATATCCGAGATATATCCCATATCGCCGTACTCGAAATCAACCGAGCCCACAGCGCAGCTTTTGTACAGAAACAGTCTGCTCACACCGTGGCGTATCCTGTGAGACATATCCGCATACCATATATCCCGGTCAATTTTTCCGAAGGAGCTTTCCAGTATATCATAGACCTCGCCTAATCGGCAGTTCACAGATAGGTCCTCTTCTCGATAGGAAAAGCTCTCGGTGACAGGGGCTGTCAGGAAGAATCTTTCCGTCCTTACAAAGCCCTCTATGTCAAAGTCAAATACCGCTTCAATAGTGGCTATCCCTGAAAATCGGATAAAGCAGTTAAGCTCCTCATCGGGGAGAAATTCTCCGTCGAACACTCCGTTTGAGTTGTTTATGAGAATACTTCCGCTGTTGCTTCGGTAAAATCTGCAAAAGTCATAGCCAAAGCCGTAAGCCTCGGCATAGGAGCGAATCTTTCCTCCGTAATAGCTGTTCGAAATCTTCAGCTCGTCAAAGCTGTATGCCCGTGTTATCATAGCTGCTCCGCACAGTGCTCAGCAAGCTTCACTGCCAGCTCACACACCGCATCAATATCAGAAAGCTTCGCAGTGCAGGAGGGCGAATGAAGATATCTGCATGGCACAGACACTGCCGCTGTGCGGATACCTCCGCGGGTGATGTGGATAGCTCCGCTGTCGTTTCCGCCTGCCACCACAAGCTTTGTCTGGCATGGGATATTGTTTTCGTCGGCGAGCTTGTTTGCGGTATCGTACAGTTCCCTGTCGTAGATAGTGGAGCGGTCCATGTAGGAAATGACCGCACCCTTACCACAGAAGCAGCATTTCTTATCCCCTTCGGAAAGGGGTATATCCGCCGCTGTAGTCGCTTCAAGAACAATTGCAAAATCAGGGTCAACAGTAAACGCCGCAGTCCGCGAGCCTCGCAGTCCGACCTCCTCCTGAGTAACAAAGGTGAACACACAGTCATGCTCCAGAACATCATTTACTATCATATCTAACATAATTGCACAGCCTGCGCGGTCGTCTATGGCTTTAGCGGTAACAAAGCCGTCATCGGAAACCTCATAGCCGCAGACAAAATGGGCATAGTCTCCGCGGGAAACGTTTTCCTCGGCTTCCTCCTTCGAATCCGCTCCTATGTCGATGTAGAGATCATCGAAGGAAACGGGCTTCTTTCTTTTATCCTCGGACAGATTGTGCACCGCAACTGTGCCGATAACTCCGTCAAGTCCGTTTACGGTGACCTGACGTCCTGCGCAGACGTCCGCGTCGATGCCGCCCACCGCAGAAAAGGACAGCGTTCCGTCGGAACGGATATCGGTGATGATAAAGCCCACCTCGTCCATGTGAGCAGATATCATAACTCTGTTTTTCGCAGGCCTTCTGCCCTTTTTCACGGCGATGATGCAGCCCAATGGATTTACCGTGACACTCTCACAGCAGCCCTTTATCTTATCTAAAATATATTCTCTTACCTTACCTTCGCCGCCGCTTGCTCCGTCTATCTCGCAGAGCTCGCGGAACAGCTTTTCAAAGCCTTCGGTCATTATCGGCACACTCCTTTCAGATAGGTGGAAATAAGCTTTCCTGTACCTATAACGTCGCTAAGGTCAATTATCTCGGCGGGAGTGTGCATGTATTTCAACGGTATGGAGAGAGTAACTCCCCTTGCACCGCTGCCACTCACGGTATATCTGTCAGCGTTGGTGACGGTGGTGCCGCCCATTACTTCAAGCTGATAAGGGATATTTTCTGCTTTTGCGATGTTAACAAGCTCACGGGACAGCTCCCCGTCAAGAGTGGGTGCAAAGCCTATCATGCAGCCCTTTCCAAGCCTGCCACATTTTTCAGGCTTTTCTCCCGAGGAATATGCAAAGCTCACGTCCACGGCTATGGCGATATCCGCAGCCTCTTCAAAGGCGCATACAGCAGCGCCTCGCTCGCCGACCTCCTCCTGAGCAGAGAAAACCACCGCAAGACTGCACTTAAGTGCTGAAATATCGGTGATGCTCAGCGCATACATTATAGCAGCGATGCCGCTTCTGTCGTCCAGTGCGCCGCCTGTTATCCTTGTACCCAGCAGCATTTTCGGAGGTGCATCAAAGGTGACGGTATCTCCTGCCGATATCATTTCCTTTGCCTGTGCTTCTGACAGTCCCGTGTCGATATATATCTGCGAAATCTCAGGAACCTCCTTTTTGCTCCTAAGATGTGGAGGTATGGAGCAGATAACGCCCTTCACGTCCTTTTTCCCGTGGATAATGACCTTCTGCGCCGATAAGATGCGCATATCTATGCCGCCCAGATTATGCACCTTAAGAAAGCCGTCCTCGCAGACTGAGGTGACTATAAAGCCTATCTGGTCGGTGTGAGCGTCCAGCACTATTTTGGGCGCGTTCTCATCAGCACAGCCCATTTGAGCAATAACGCTGCCGTTTTTTATTCTAACATTGTCCGTATATGTGCGAAGCTTTTCCGCCAATATTTCGGCCACGGAGCCCTCATGTCCCGAAGCGCCCTGTGTGCGGGAAAGCTCGAAAATTGTTTCTGTCAGATCCATTCTAACCATTTCCTTTATAAGCTGTTTACAATTGATTTATAATGCCTGCCTCGTTCCTCGAAGTTTTTGTACCTATCGAAGCTGGCGCTGGCGGGAGAAAGGGTAACTATATCACCGCTGACTGCGTTTTCCCGTGCAGCCTTCACAGCCTCCTCCATGGAAGCTGCTCTGATTATGCGGCAGTTATCCTCGGAGTAGCCCTCGTAAGCCCTGACCGCCGCTTCTATCTTATCAGCGGTATCTCCGCAGAGGATAAGCAGCTTCACCTTTTCGTTCATAGGCTTTGCAAGGAGACTGTAATCCAGCTGCTTATCCGAGCCACCTGCAATGACGATGAGCCTTTGTTCGAAGGCGTTAAGACCTGCAGTGACCGCAACAGGACTGGTTGCGATGCTGTCGTTATAATATTTTACCCCATCAACGGTACGGACATACTCTATCCTGTGCTCAACGCCGCCGAAATTTTCTGCAGTTTCGAGCATCACCTCTGGAGATACCTCGCCGTACAGCAAAGCACATGCAGCAAGATAATTTTCCACGTTGTGCATACCGGGTATTTTTATTTTATCCTTGTGGAAGAGACGTTCAGTATGTTCCCCGTTCGCATAACAGAGATACCCTTCCCTGTCAAGGTATGTTCCTCTTTCGGGGATATCCCGCAGACTAAACATCAGCAGCTTTCCGCGCACATCTTCCGACAGCTTTTCTGTCTCGGCGTTGTCCATGTTGAGGACAGTTTTCGAGAATGCATTCTGGTGGAGAATAAGATTTTTCTTTGCGCCGATGTACTCCTCCATGCCACTATGAACATTAAGATGATCAGGGTAGATGTTGGTAATAAGCGCATAGTCAGGAGATTTTCTCATGCTGATGAGCTGGAAGCTGGAAAGCTCCACCACAGCCACGTCATCAGGCTTGATATCCTCAACAATAGGAAGCAGTGCTCTTCCGATATTTCCGCCCTTGTGGACGGTCCTTCCGCTTCTTGAAAGCATTTCAGAAATGACCGTAGTAGTGGTAGTCTTTCCGTCGGTGCCTGTGATGCCGATTATCTTACAGGGGCACAGGTCGAAAAAGACCTCCATTTCGGACGTAACAGCGATGCCCATTCTTCTCGCTCTGTCCAGAGCGGGGCTTAAAAAGTACATTCCTGGAGTACGGAACAAGATATCGCAGTCATAAATCCCGTCCAGATAATTCTCCCCCAGCGAGAATTTACAGCCTGCCGCCGAAAGCTCGCCGTACACATCGCCAAGCTGTTCGGGAGTCTTTTTGTCGCAGAGAGTAACGTTCAGACCCTTTTTCAGAAAAAGCTTAATGAGATCGCAGTGGCTGACTCCCACGCCGATAAACGCTATCTTCTTATCCTTTATATCATTATAAAACCGTTCTGCCTTAGTCATGGCAGTACCTCCGTTCATATATCTGTAATTTTAACATTATCCCATACATATAATATTATATAACATTTTCTCCAAAATAGCAACCCCGTAAAACGCAAAACAACAATAGTTTATTGTTAAATTTTTGTATAAAAATACAAGAACAGCCCACCGGACAGCTTTGGCAGACTATCATCGAAGCGGGCTGTTCGGAAAAGGCGGTAAATATGAACAAAACGATAAGCTCCGACAGATACGACGCCGTGACCCGCGATACAGTGCTGCTGACTGTATTGTCGCTGATACTCCAGGCACTGGGGATATTTTTCAACATGCGGCTCTCGGAAACGGCTGGCACTGCTGCAGTGGGCGTCATGTCGCTAATTTTTTCCTTTTTCAACTGTATAATGGTCCTTGCCAACGGCAATATCTTCGTAAGTACAAGCCGTTTCATATCGGAGGAGACCGAGGGCTGCGGCGATATACGGCGGGTCATGCGTTACAGTCTAACCTTTTCCGCGCTGCTTTCCGGGACCTTTGCAGCGATATCCTATCTGCTGTCGGACATCATAGCGGTCGATATCCTGAAATATCCTGACCTTGGAAAAGCAGTGCGGATACTGTCCTTTTCGCTTATCCCCGCAGCAGCAGGGTCTTGTATCAAGGGCTATTTCCACGGGCTGCGAAGGATAAAGGTCCCCATGTGGGGAGACTGTGCCGAATTCATCTTCAAATGGCTGTGCATGGGAACGCTGCTGATGCTTTTCCCGAGGCTGAATTTCTACGTGATAACCGCATCGGCTGTCTGTGCAGGAGAGATATTCAGCTTTTTCCTGTACGTTTTCAGATACGCTTCCAGCATGAAAAGGGACTGCTTTTCCGCAGCGGGAAAGCCTGTCATGGCGAGCGGGAGAATGTACATGAAGATGAACCTGCCCATAGTGCTGAGCGGCTATGTACAGATGATAATGTCCGCCGCCAATGAAGCGATAGTACCAGCAGCGCTGCTGAAGTACAGTTCCTCGTCGGACACAGCGCTGTCCCAGTACGGCATGTTTGAAGCAATGATAATCCCCGCGGTATTCTTCCCGTCAGCAGCAATGGCGAGCATGTCCAACATAATGATACCCGAAGCCGCCGCCGCAATGAAGTCGGGCGGGAGCCGTCCCCGCGAGCTTGTGCATAACAGCTTTAAAAAAGCGTTTTCCTATTCATTTTTCATAGCGGGACTATTTCTGGTATTCGGCGAGAAAGCAGGAAATATCATCTGTCCTTCTGACGGACTGGTGGGACAGTCGCTGAAAATACTCGCCCCAGTCATACCCTTCATCTACCTTGAAATAATCCTGGAAGGCCTGTTAAAGGGCATGGGCAGGCAGAATTTCTGCACAGTCAATTCCCTTGCGGAATACATTATCCGCATAAGCTGCGTGATAATTTTCGTGGGGATATACGGCTTTTACGGAGTGATAATATCCTACTATGCCAGCAATTGCGTCAGCAATATAGTGCGGATATTCGTGGTATGCAGAACAGCTCATGCTCCCTTCAGGCTTTGGGACTACATATTACGCCCACTGATAGTATCGGGAATATGCTGTGGCTGCGGCGTAATAATAGGGAAAATGCTCCCCGAAACAGAGAGCATAGCTGCCCTGTCTCTGCAGATAGTCACTTCGGCGTTTGTGTACTATCTGCTGATATCAAATAACAGTTTTGCAAAAGAAAGACGCCTTCGGACAGATACTCCATAAAATCAAACGGACTGCCACGGAAAACCGTGACAGTCCGTAAATCTTTTTAAGTAAACTAAATTACTTAAGCTCGATTGTAGCGCCAGCAGCCTCGAGCTTAGCCTTGAGCTCTTCAGCCTCAGCCTTGGGAGCGCCTTCCTTGAGAGCCTTAGGAGCAGACTCAACGAGCTCCTTAGCTTCCTTAAGGGAAAGACCGCAAGCGTCCTTAACAGCCTTGATAACGTCCATCTTCTTCTCACCGAAGGAAGCGAGAACAACGTCGAACTCAGTCTTCTCAGCCTCTGCGGGAGCAGCAGCGCCTGCGCCGCCTGCAACAGCGATAGCTGCTGTTACGCCGAATTCCTCCTGGATAGCGTCAACGAGCTCGGAAAGCTCAAGAACAGAGAGGGTCTTGATTTCTTCAATCATATTTGTGATCTTTTCAGATGCCATGATAATAATCTCCTTTATAAAATATTTTAGTTTTTCATGCTGCTATGCGGCGAAAGCCGAAATTATGCAGCGCCTTCTTCTGCCTTCTTGTCTGCAACTGCCTTGAGAGTAGCAGCCAGCTTCTGCATGGGTCCCTGGAGAGAACCAACGAGCTGTGCAAGAAGAACATCCTTGGAAGGGATCTTGGAAAGAGCAACAACGCCCTTTTCGTCGTAGATCTCACCGTCTACAAAGCCAGCCTTAAGGTTGAACTTGTCGTCGTGCTCCTCAGCGAACTTACCGAGGATACGAGCAGGAGCAGTCTGATCGTTCTCAGAAACTGCGAGAGCTGTTGTGCCCTCGAGAACATTGCAGAGATCGTCAAAACCTGCATTTTTGAACGCAAAGCGGAGCATTGTGTTCTTTTCAACAAAGTAGGTAACGCCTGCCTCACGAAGCTCCTTTCTGAGCTTGGTATCCTCCTCAACGGTGATACCCTTGTAATCAACGAGAACGCCTGCGCAGGAGTTCTTGATGGTTTCGGTAAGCCTTTCCACCTTTGCCTTCTTGGATTCAAGAATCTTTTCACTTGGCATAATAATTTCACCACCTCAGGTTTATTATGCTATCAATTCAAAAAAGAAAAACCTTTTCCGACATCGGAAAGGGCAACAACTTCAAAAGTAGTATATGCATCTTTTCCTCGGCAGGACTTACGGCCTCAAGCCACCTGCTGTCTTTAGAATACGATAGCTGTCTTACTGACTTTAATATTATATCACGTACTTTCCCTAATGTCAATAGCTTTGCATAAATTTCACATGACAAATTATAGAGCTGAATTGTGTACTTTTATGTTAATATTGCACAAACACTTTATTCGTCAAAATGCATAATTTTCCGACAAGTAATCGCAAATTATTTGTTCAATAAAATTTCAAAAAATATATTGACTTTTCCTATTGACCATGATATAATAATTAAGTCGTCAGATGAACGACACAAAATAAATCAAAAGCATGGAGAAGTCGCCTAGCCCGGTTTATGGCGCACGACTGGAACTCGTGTATGCGTTAATAGCGCATCGAGGGTTCGAATCCCTCCTTCTCCGCCAGATAACGCTTCCGTTTCGGAAGCGTTTTTTGTTTGCCCAAACAGCTTCAATACACGCATCGCCGCAGCTTACATAAAAAACGGATAAGGTCCCGCGTTTACCGCAGTTCCCTATCCGTTATTTTAATATATTACTTAAAGTAAGCCACGCCGCTCTCAAAGATCTTCTGATCCTTTTCGCCGGGAACGTTGCTGCATACATCTCTGCCAATACGCTCGGAGTGTCCCATCTTGCCGAGGACTCTTCCGTCGGGCGATGTGATGCCCTCGATAGCCTCCATGGACGTGTTGGGGTTGTATCGAATATTCATCGAAGGATTGCCCTCCAGATCAACATACTGTGTAGCGATCTGTCCGTTGGCAGCAAGCTCCTTGATAAGCTCCTTGGGAGCAACGAATCTTCCCTCACCATGAGATATAGCTATCTTGTGGATATCGCCGGTCTCGCAGCCTGCAAGCCAAGGAGACTTATTGGAAGCTATCCTTGTGCTTACCATCATTGACTGATGACGTCCGATAGTGTTGAAGGTCAGTGTAGGCGAATCGTCCTCCATGTCGACGATCTTTCCGTAAGGCACAAGACCCAGCTTGATAAGCGCCTGGAAACCGTTGCAGATACCGAGCATAAGTCCGTCGCGGTTATCCAGCAGGTCAGTTACTGCGTCCTTTATCCTCGGGTTGCGGAAGAAGGCCGTGATGAACTTTCCGGAGCCCTCGGGCTCGTCGCCGCCGCTGAAGCCGCCGGGAATCATAACTATCTGAGAATTTTTCACCTGCTTTGCAAAGTAGGAAACGCTTTCCTCCAGTGCGGACTGGGTGAGATTCTTTACGACTACTATTTCAGGAACAGCACCTGCGCGCTCAAAGGCTCTCGCAGTGTCGTACTCACAGTTGGTGCCGGGGAATACGGGGATAAGCACTCTGGGCCTTGCCACTGAAACAGCAGGCTTTACGCGGCTCTCAGCCTTGTAGGTGAATACCTTTGCAGGCTTGTTCTCTGTCTCGATGTTGCAGGGGAAGATAGGCTCGAGGCGGTCCTCCCACTCCTTCTGGATATCGGTCATGTTCACCTTATAGGTGATGTTGTCGATGATATATTCAGGAATAGTCTCACCGATGACATTCTCAACGGTGAAGGGATCTCCGTCCAGCTCGATAACGAAGGAGCCGTACTTTGAATAGAACAGTGTGTCGGTGTCAAGCTTCTTTGAGAACTTGAAGCCCACTCTGTTTCCGAGGGACATCTTAGCCACAGCCTCAGCAACGCCGCCGAAGCCCACAGCCCATACCGAAAGGGCGATCTTGTCTGCGATAAGCTTTTCCACCTTTTCAAAGCATTCCTTAACGCTGTCAAACACGGGCAGGTTGTTCTCGTCGTACTTGGGAGTGATAAGAATAACCTTGTTACCGGGCTTCTTGAACTCACCGGAAAGAATGCTTCCGCTGTTTGCAGTGGATACAGCAAAGGATACCAGCGTTGAGGGAACGTCAATGTTCTCGAAGGTTCCGGACATGGAGTCCTTTCCGCCGATAGCTCCACAGCCCAGCTCCAGCTGAGCCTTATATGCGCCGAGAAGTGCAGAGAAGGGCTTGCCCCAGCGTGTAGGATTGTTCTGTGTTCTCTCGAAAAATTCCTGGAAGGTCAGCCAACAGTGCTTGTAGGAGCCGCCTGCTGCGACAACCTTTGCAATAGATTCGATAACAGCGGCAATAGCTCCGTGGTAGGGGCTCTTGTCGGTGAGATAGGGATTGAAGCCCCACGCCATGATAGAAGCGGTGGTAGTTTCTCCCTTGAGTACGGGTATCTTAGCAGCCATTGCCTGTGTGGGGGTGAGCTGATATTTTCCTGCATAGGGCATGAGCACAGTGCCTGCGCCGATAGTGGAGTCGAAGCGCTCAACGAGGCCCTTCTGAGAGCATACATTCAGCGAAGACATCAGCGTGGACCAGCTTTCCTCGCAGTCAGCATATTCCTTTATCTGCGTAGTTACGGGCACGGGAACATTCACGTCGGTATGCTTTTCTGCGCCGTTGCTGTTAAGGAACTCTCTGGAAAGGTCAACGATAGTCTTTCCGTTCCAAGTCATTTTAAGTCTGGGCTCTGCCTCAACATCAGCCACCTTGGTAGCCTCAAGATTTTCCTTTTCGGCCTCCTTGATGAATCTGTCAGCGTCAGCAGCTCTTACGACCACAGCCATGCGCTCCTGGGACTCGGATATAGCAAGTTCTGTTCCGTCCAGACCGTCATACTTCTTGGGAACTGCGTTCAGGTCAATAGTAAGACCGTCGGTGAGCTCGCCGATAGCAACGGACACGCCGCCTGCACCGAAATCGTTGCAGCGCTTGATCATGTGAGTTACCTCGGGATTGCGGAACAGTCTCTGGAGCTTTCTCTCCTCAGGAGGATTACCCTTCTGGACCTCTGCGCCGCAGCTGGAAAGTGAGCTTTCAGTGTGTGACTTTGATGAGCCAGTTGCACCACCACAGCCATCACGGCCTGTGCGTCCGCCGAGAAGGATTATAACATCGCCGGGCTCAGGAGTTTCTCTTATAACATTTTCAGCGGGAGCAGCGCCGATAACTGCGCCGATCTCCAGTCTCTTAGCCACATAACCGGGATGATAAACCTCAGCTACATGACCTGTTGCGAGACCTATCTGATTTCCGTAGGAGCTGTAGCCGTTAGCTGCGCCCACGGTGATCTTTCTCTGGGGAAGCTTTCCGTGAATGGTGTCGTCCACGGGAACAAGCGGATTAGCAGCGCCTGTTACGCGCATTGCCTGATATACGTAGGAACGTCCCGAAAGCGGATCACGGATAGCTCCGCCCAGGCAGGTAGCCGCACCACCGAAGGGCTCTATCTCTGTAGGGTGATTGTGTGTTTCGTTCTTGAACATCAGCAGCCAGTCCTGAAGCTCACCGTCAACGTCCACCTTTATCTTAACGGAGCATGCATTGATCTCCTCGGACTCGTCCATATCGGTGAGGATACCGTCCTTTTTCAGCTTCTTGGGAGCAATAGTCGCGATATCCATAAGAGTAATGGGCTTGTTTCCTCTGCCCAGCTCCTCGCGGACCTTCTTATAGTCCTCGAAGGTCTTTCTGATGTAATCGGCTGTAATGTTCGCATCGTCGATGATAGTGGAGAAGGTGGTATGACGACAGTGGTCGGACCAGTAGGTATCTATCATTCTGACTTCGGTAATGGTAGGATCGCGTTTTTCCTTTTCCTTAAAATAGCTCTGGCAGAACTTGATATCGTCTAAGTCCATAGCAAGGCCATACTTCGAGATAAATTCCTGGAGCTGCTCTTCGGTGAGACCGATAAAACCGTCCAGAACAGCCACCTCGGTGGGGATATCGTACTTTACCTCAAGAGTATCCGCCTTGTCAAGAGTTGCCTCGCGGCTCTCAACGGGGTTGATGATATAGCTCTTTATCTTTTCAAAGGCGCTGTCGGATATCCTGCCCTCTAAGATATATACACGTGCATTTCTCACTCTGCAGCGCTTGCCCTGGGTAAGTATCTGGATACACTGCTCGCAGGAATCAGCTCTCTGGTCGAACTGACCGGGAAGATATTCAACAGCGAACACTCTGCTGTCGGAGTCAAGCTCAGGCAGCTCTGAATACACATAGTCCACGGCAGGCTCGGAGAAAACCGTACCCATAGCAAGGCGGAAATCCTCCTCGGAAAGACCCTCTGCGTCATAGCGGTTGAGAATACGTACATTCTGAAGTCCCTCGATACGGAGAGCAGTTCTCAGGTCGCTGAGAACGGACTTCGCCGAAACGGCAAATTCCGGC
>CAMEYZ010000054.1 GCA_945947715.1 uncultured Clostridia bacterium
TAGGGCACGGGAGAGGGGTGAACTCCTGCTGCAACAAGTCCTGCAATATGCGCCATATCCACCATGAGCAGCGCACCCACGCTGTGAGCTATCTCAGCAAGACGGGGGAAGTCAATTACTCTGGGATATGCGGAGGCTCCCGCAACGATAAGCTTAGGCTTATTTTCCTTTGCCATTGCCTCTACCTTATCATAGTCGATAGTCTCGTCGTCGCCCAGTCCATAGGAAACGAAGTTGTAATACTTACCCGAAATATTTACGGGTGAACCATGGGTAAGATGTCCACCATGAGCAAGGCTCATGCCCATTACGGTATCGCCGGGCTGTAAGAGTGCGAAATAAACAGCTGTGTTAGCCTGTGCGCCCGAATGAGGCTGTACATTTGCAAACTGTGCTCCGAAAAGCTTCTTTGCGCGCTCGATAGCGATATTCTCCACAACGTCCACATACTCGCAGCCGCCATAGTATCTCTTTGCGGGATAGCCCTCGGCATACTTATTGGTAAGCACACTGCCCATTGCAGCCATTACAGCAGGAGATACGATATTCTCACTGGCAATGAGCTCCAGATTTCTCTGCTGTCTTTTAAGCTCGTCCGACATAGCAGCTCCGACCTCGGGGTCATATCCCGAAACAAAGCCGATAGAATCCATGATATCCGAATACATTTGAAACACTCCTTAAAAATATGTTACATATATTATACAACAATTCTCTCTAAAAAGCAACAGTTATTTTTAAAAAGTTAACAGCTGACAGTTTACAGTCAACAGTACAAAACTGTCAACTGAAGCCATCAGCTGTTAACTATTAACTGTCAACTATTCACTGAAGAACGTGTGAGCCATACATAGGCTATATCAAGCGCCTCATAAAGGCTGCTCTTTTCGCTCTGCTTGATGATCGCATCCACAGGAGAAAGCGTTTCATCGGTTTTCATCTGGTACATTCTTATCTTGCTTGCCACGTCCAGATTTCCCATTTTTGTCTTTTCAAGGATCTGCATCATAACTACGGTGCTGTCGTACATATTTCCGTAGTAGATCTCGTCACCCTTTCTCACCAAAGGATAACCCTTGTATGAAAAGAATTCCCCGTTCTTTTCAGCTGCTGTATTTGCTTCACTCACCCTGATTTTCCTCCTTTTGTATAGTATGAATAATGCCGTATCGGACAGTTCTGCACAATTTGCCGATTCTTAATAATATTATAACATTATTAATTAAATTTTGCAAGCTTTTTGTTACAGAATATAGCAGGAAATTCATTTTTTGCCCTTCGCCCTATGAATGTCTGCCCTTTACATTCGCGGCACACATTATATTATATTACATCTGGGCTGTAAATCATGTCGAAACTCACCACGAGGTGACAATATCTTCTCCTGCCGCATAATGCCCGAGATTGTCGATAAGTCTGTCAACGTAGGCAGTCCTGCACTTGAAATTTGCCTTGCCATTTAATACGATTATTGATTTTCTGTCGGCGTCGCTGTAGAAATCCAGCTTGTCCTCGCCGTATTCATTCTTAATAGTTATGGAAACATCGGGCTCCTTGTCGTCATATGCGCCCAGATATATTTCCTCTGCGGGAGCACGGAGGATATACTGATACAGTGACTTGAACAGGTCAGCGTCTGCGTCCTCGCCGTTATGCTTTACAGCGAAGTTATCCTTGTCGCCGTTGGGCTCGAAGGTCTCGGTTTTTCCGTCATAGGTTATATCTATGGACTCTACCGAGTAGATATAGGTGCTGGTGACCATTGTCATGGTGATGTCAAGGGGCTGTATGCTCACCCAGGGAACATTTGCCGTGTCAAGTACATACACCACGTCCAGTCCTTCGCGCATAACATAATAGCCTGTGGGAACGCCGCTGTCATTGTAATACTTATTTCCGATAAACAGAGTCGCAGCTCCTGCATTGATATCATAGTTCACAGTGCATGCGGGCTCAGTCAGACCGTATTCCTCCAGCGCTGCCTCATCGGGGTCCACAGCTGCCACATCAGAAGCCGTAAGCCCGAAGATAAGCTCCATCATAGCGTCGCTCTTGTCGGGATTCAGGTCAAGAGAAACAGGGGCTGTCATCACATAGGACGAGGAATTGCCCGTTATAAGCTCCTCATAATCCTGACGGACATCGTACTCCACCACGATATCATATTCAAGCTCGGGACGGCTTATTGTCATGGAATTAATCTTCCTGGGATTATAATCGTCCTCGGCGTTGTCATCGGTCACATTGTCATAGAGAACATGATTGATGAAGTCATACTCCTTGGAAAACAGCACCGAAATATCCGATGATTTTATGGTATATACAGTATCGCTGTCCTCCAGCTTGAAGTAATACTCTCCGCCCTTGGGAGTCTCGTCGCCTATAAGGATAGTCTTTTCGAAAACACTTCCGCTGTCGAAAACCACCTTTGCCTTAAGCTGGGGCTTGTCCAGTCCATATACGGACAGGTCCTCAGGAGCTTCCGAGACCACCTGCTGAGCAGTCACCGTTGCAAGAGCTTCCACTGCACTGTTTACCGAGGTATAGTTCAGAGGAAGTCCGCTTATTTCAGGAATGGTCCAGAAATCGTCAGCGTACCGCTCAACGGTATATCCACCGTTTTCGTTGGTGACCTCAACGGAGGATATATCTGAGGGATTTTTATCGTAGAGAAGCGTTGAGGTCTTTGACGAGGTATCGGAGGTGGAGGCAAGATTGTCCTCCTCCTCGGTCTGGGGCTCGGTGAGCTTCAGCGCCACAAGAGCGCCTGCCAGCAGCACTACCGCACAGCTTCCCGCAATAATTCCTTTTGTTCTTTTCTTCATTACTTGTGTCTCCTTCTGAGATAAACCACAATGCCGCATACTACAACGATAAGCGGGATAATAATTACGAATACCGCGAAGCAGATGTTGTACTTATTCTGGTCCATATCAAAGGTCTGCGCGGTGAGGTCCTTTGCCACGATGCTTATTCCGTTTGTCTTTCCGGTCAGAGTATTCAGAGCGGAAACGAAATAATCTCCGTTGTTGTAGTAGGTCATGGAGGTGATGCCCTCGTCCAGCATGAACGACGAGCCTACTACCAGCACATTGCTGTATACAGTCTCATTATCCGAGTTGAACACATACTTTCTACCCACAGCCATAGTAGCATAGGAGCCGTACTCGGGATCCACATTTTCGCCGTTGCTGAGTGCCTCCTGCATCTCATTTGTAAGCACAAATGCTGTATCATCGGTGGTCACAAGAGCCTTTGTGAGACGGTTGTCCTTTTCATCGAAGAGAAGCTTTATTGGACGAGAATAGTAGGAAAGCACGGGAAGCGTTGCATCGGATACATTATCTGCATATTCGTTGTCGGTGGTATTGATAAAGTTGCCGATAACATAGTTGCTGGTGCTTGATGTGTTGCTGGTATTGCTGTCGCCCACAACGCCTGTGCCTATCTCAATGCCCCACTCTGCAAGAAGTGCGTCGATATTAGATGTGGAGTTCTGGGAGGTATCGGCGATATAGATCATGGTCCTGCCCAGATTTCCGTCGTTATCGAGGAAATCGTACAGCTTCTGGACGGTATCCTCATCGTAGTCGTTAAGGGGAGCGTTGATGCAGACGATGTCGGTATCCTCGGGTATCTCGTCAATGAGAGGATTGATCTCGGAAACGTTATATCCGTTGGAGGACAGGATATCATATACGTTGTCATATGAGGTGCCGCCTGTTTCGCTCTTGAACACAACAGCATTCATAGGATCGGGGTCGGTAACATACATGATAGCTGAGGTCAGCTCCTGCTCAGCCTTTGAAGAGGTTATCTGCTGAGAATAGGTGTAGTAGTTCATCTCAACATTGTAAAGGTCCTGGATACTGATGACCTTTATCCTCTTGTCGGTGGAAACAACGATGCTGTACTCAGAGATATCGCCCTTATAAAGCTCGCTGTAGCGGTTTGCATAGGTAGGGTCCTTTGTCATGTCAACAAAGGTGAGGGTGATGTTCTTATTGTAGATAGTGTACTTTTTCAGCACCTCGTATGCCTGCTTGAAGTACACATAGTTTGATGTAGAGAAGGTCAGCTCGTCGGACATGCAGACGATATCCACAGGCTCGGTAACTGTTGCGAGATAGTCTATGGTCTCCTGAGATATCTCGAAGGTACCGTCAGGGGTGATGTCGATGCTCATATTCATTCTGTCGGAAAGCACGGACAGTACCACGTTCACCAGTACCACCACAGCAATAACTATGAGAGTCACTGCAGTTGCAGCTCCGCCGTATTTCAGCTTTCTGCGGCTGTACTTTTTCTTTTCTGCCTTTTCGGCAGCCTTTTCAGGGTCAACGTATTTTTCCTTCTTTTTCTTGTCAACCTCGGGAGCATTTTCCTCGGCAGCTGCCTCGGTTTCCTCCGCAGGAGCGTTTACAGCGGAAATATCCTCCGCAGGAGCTGTATTCAGAAGCTCTTCGCTGTCTTGTTTCTTATTTTTCTTACTCATTTTTATTCAGACATTCCTTTCAGGTTTATATCAGAATCTTACTTATCGGACCGTTGCTATCAGCCCCAACGGCGCTTTTCCAGCACTCTTACCGTGAGGAAGTTGCAGATAAATGTAACGCTCAGGAAGAATACTATGCTGGGGATATTGATGATGCCGTTTGTAAATTCGTAATATCTGTTGTAGAAGCCCAGCGATACCATGACGTTTTTCAGCCAGTCAACGGAAACGCTTGCTGCCAGAACGTCTATCATATAGAACAGCATTATCACGATAAAGCTTGCGATTGCCGCAACTATCTGATTTTCGGTAAGGCTTGAGATAAGCATGCCTATTGAAATGAAGCTTGCTCCCAGAAGCAGCAGCGCAAACATGTTGCCTATTACAGTAGCCCATGCGATGCTTCCTGCCAGCTTATAAAGAACTAAGATGTAAGGAATATATATCGCCATTCCGATAAGGAATACGCACAGCGCAGCAAAGAATTTTCCCATTACAATAGCTGCGAGATTTACGGGAGCTGTCAGCAGACACTGGTCAGTTTTCTGCTTCTGCTCCTCGGACATGAGCCTCATGGTAAGCAGTGGCAGCATTATCATCATAAGAGTAAATACTCCCGAAAATACGTAGGTCATATCGGTCGTGGCAGAGTAGATGTTGGTCCCCACGAAGTACATTCCCGTATATACATAGAATACGGCAATAAATATATAAGCAATAGGCGATGTGAAATACGCCTTTATCTCACGTCTGAAAATAGCACCCATTACAGCTCACCCCCGTTATCGTCGATATCGTCCGTTTCGGGCGACTCCTGTAAATTTTTGTTCATATCCACGGTGAACGCCGCAGCTGCCGCATTGCTGACAGCCTCATGCATCGCAGCCTTTTCCTCGTCGGAAAGTGCCTTTTTAGGCTCTGCTCTGCCCACGGAAACGTCCTCGCCCATGGTTATCTTAAGGAAGATATCCTCCAGAGTAAGCTCAGTGCTCTTAAGGCTGTAGATTATCCTGTTCTTGGCAGCGACACGCTTGAAGAGCTCTGCTCTGATATCGGTCACTCCGTCAGTTTCTATCTCGTAATCGAAGGTGCCCGGCTCGCGCTCCATATCAGCCGTAACGGAAGCCACTCCCTTGATACCCTGGATAAGCTTGAGATTTTCCTCCTTGGTACCGTCTATCCTTGCGATAATGCGGTGCTCGTCCGAAAGCTTCTTTGTGAGATTTTCGGGAGTATCGTCCGCAGCAAGCTTGCCCTTATTGATGATGACGACTCTGTCACAGACCGCCTGTATCTCAGACAGGATATGTGAAGAAAGGATAAGGGTATGACGCTTGCCCAGCTTCTTGATAAGGGTTCTTATCTCGTGTATCTGCTTGGGGTCAAGACCAACGGTAGGCTCGTCCAGAATGAGTATGGGCGGATTTCCGATAAGTGCCTGCGCCAGACCAACTCTCTGCTTGTAGCCCTTTGAAAGATGCTTGATTATGCGGTCGTACACATCGGTTATCATCACCAGCTTGCATACGTCCTCAAGGTGTGCCTGTCTGGGAAGCTTGCACTTTTTCAGGTCGTATATGAAGTTCAGATAATCCTTTACCGTCATATCCATATAGAGAGGCGGTATCTCGGGCAGATAGCCTATCTGCTTCTTGGCTTCGAGAGGCTCCTCCATGATGTCCACGCCGTTTATGAGAATCTCTCCGTCGGTGGCGGAAATATAGCCCGTCAGCATATTCATGGTAGTGGATTTGCCTGCGCCGTTAGGTCCAAGAAAGCCCAGTATCTCTCCGTCGTTTACGGTGAAAGAAATGTTGTTGACAGCCTTCTTTTCGCCGTATTGCTTTGTAAGGTTTTTGACCTCTATCATTTTGATTATTCTTCCTTTCCGAGCCGTCCCTTTGGGGCGGTCTGATTATTGAATGAATAAAAACAGCCTATTTGTAAATAATATATCATTTTATTGTGATAACATAGTGACAGCATAGCGAAATTCAGTTTACAGTTTACCAAAACCAAAGAGCTCTGTTATTTTCCGAGCTTTTCTATCGCTGCCTTTACGCGCTTTATGCTCTCGTCCTTTCCGAGGATAACGCACAGCTCCACGCCGCCACCGGGAGTCATTGCCTTGCCCGAAAGAGCAGTTCTTAAGGGCCAGAGCATCCAGCCGTTCTTCACGCCCTGCTTTTCTATCTCCGCAAACAGCGCAGCATGGACGGTCTCCTCGTTCCAGTCGGAAATGCTCTCCAGTACGGGGAGTATCATTTTAAGAGCCTCCAGTCCCGTTTCTGCGTTGGTCTTCATCTTCTTGTTGAAGTAGAGCTCCTCGCTGTACTCGGGGACCTCGTCGATGAAGTCCACCTTTTCGGGGATATCGGTGAGCAGCTCTGTTCTGGGCTGGAGAGCGTCCAGAAGCACGTCAAAATCAGCGTCCTCGCGCTTTACGGTCTGTCTGATGTAGGGCATCGCAAGAGCCTTGAACTCGTCGTGGGACAGACGTCTGATATACTCTGCATTGATAGCCTTCATCTTGACAGGGTCAAACACCGCAGGAGCCTTGGAAAGTCCACTGATATCGAACTCCTTAACCAGCTCCTCCAGGGAGAATATCTCATTTTCACCCTTGGGCGCCCAGCCCAGCAGTGCGATATAGTTCATGATAGCGGGAACCAGATAGCCCTTCTCCACAAAATCGCCGAAATAAGCGTCACCGTCACGCTTAGACAGCTTGTGAGTGGAGTCTCTCATGATATGCTCAACATGGATATACTCAGGGATATCCCAGCCAAATGCCTCGTAAAGCAGATTGTACTTGGGCGTGGAGGAAAGATACTCGTTTCCTCTTACAACGTGTGTGATGCCCATGAGATGGTCGTCCACAACGTTTGCAAAGTTATAGGTAGGCAGACCGTCCGCCTTTAAAAGTATCTGGTCGTCGAGGGTGGCATTGTCCACGGTGATATCGCCGTAAAGCACGTCGTGGAAGGTAGTTGTGCCTGTCTCGGGGATCTTCTGGCGGATAACGTAGGACTTGCCCTCCGCAAGATTTTTCTGTATCTCCTCCTCGGAGAGGTCACGGCAGCGGCGGTCATACATCATATTAGAGACCTTTGCCTCCTGCTGCTGTCTGTGCATCTCGTCAAGACGCTCCTTTGTGCAGAAGCAGTAGTAAGCATGTCCGCTCTTGACGAGCTGCTCAGCATATTCCTTGTAGATGCCCATTCTCTCAGACTGGATATAGGGACCCACAGGGCCGCCCACATCGGGACCCTCGTCCCATTTCAGACCACATACGTTCAGGGTATCATATATCTTCTGGACTGCACCGTCAACATAGCGCTCACGGTCGGTATCCTCGATGCGGAGGATAAAATCTCCGCCATTTTTCTTTGCGATAAGATAAGTATAAATTGCCGTTCTGAGATTTCCGATGTGCATATATCCCGTAGGACTGGGTGCAAATCTCGTTCTTACTCTTTTCTCTGACATGGTTCATTTCTCCGATCCGCCGTATCTGCGGCATTAATTAAGCTCTTGCTTTATTTTATCAATATCGGACAGGACCTGTGCCTTGAGCTCTGCTTCCGAGGAAAACTTCTTTTCGTCACGGATAAATTTCAGAAGCTCCGTTCTCACGTCCAGTCCGTAGATATCTTCATCAAAATCAAAAATATAGGTCTCGCAGAGGATATCCCCGCTGTCTGTGACAGTAGGCTTTACCCCCACGTTGGCAAGGCCGTTATAGCTCCTGCCGAATATTTCCACCCTTGCGGCGTACACGCCGAATCTGGGCAGCTGCATGTATGAGGGGATATGCTGGTTTATGGTAGGAAAGCCTAAGACTCTCCCCAATCTCCTGCCGTTTATGACCCTCGCCCGGAACACATAGCCTGTCCCAGTAAGTCTCTGGGCTTCGGAAATATCCCCCTCTGCGATAAGACGTCGTATCCGTCCCGAGGATATTTTTTCCCCGTTTTCGTCGGGAACGGGCGGAACCTTTTTCAGGGTGATGCCGTATTTCCGACAAAGCTCCTCCAGCCGCTTCACATCGCAGGAAGCGCCCTTGCCGCAGCGGAAATCCTCGCCGCAGATGACTGCCTGTGCCCTCATTCTGTTTCGCAGGACTATCCGCACGAAATCCTCGGCGGACATATCCTTAAGCTCCGAAAAGGGCGGTGAGAAGATATATTCCGCGCCAATTTCACGCAGACGTCGTTCCTTTTCCTCTTCGCTCATAAGGCAGGAGCGTTCAAGGACCTTGCCGCCCTCGGAAACGCTGTCCGTCCTGAAGGTGAACACTGCCGCCTTCAGACCAAGCTCTTCTGCAAGCCTTACGGTCTCACCGATAACAGCGCGATGTCCTCGGTGCACTCCGTCGAATATCCCCAGAGCCACCGCATAGCCGCCCTTGTAGCTTTCGTCATTTTTCGGAAGGACGAAGGTCTTTTCCGATCTAAGTATATGCTCTGCGGTTATTTCCGCAGTGCCGATAAATCCGCTGCTGCCGTATACCCGGACTCTTCCGCCTTCAACAGAGCAGCATATCCGCTTTGTTTCAAGGCGTATGCCATTTCGGTAGAGCCGCTCCTCCTCAGGAGTGAGATACACTTCGGGAAGGTATCGGAACACCTTTTCTATTGGCAGGACAAACCGCGTAAAATCGCCGTTTCTGTCAACTTCCGCCTGTAGCTTCTCAAAGGTCACGCAGTCGGATATATCAAATCCGCATGCCCTCGTGCGGACAAGGGAGGTCATTACTGCTCCAGTGCCGAGAAGCTCTCCGATATCGCTGATAAGAGTGCGTATATACGTGCCCTTTGAGCAGGAAATCATCAGCTTACCCTCGCCCTTTTCCTCGTCGTACTCAATGAGTTCTAAAGAATACACAGTAATTGGACGAGGCTTCCGCTCCACGGTGATATTCTGCCGCGCCAGCTCATATAGCCGCTTGCCGTTCACCGATACCGCTGAGTACATGGGCGGTATCTGCATGATATCTCCGCGGAAGCTTCCGAGAGCAGCTTCTATTTCTTCACGGGAAATACGGTAATAGCCCTTTTCCTCGGTAATAGTCCCCGTAATATCCTGTGTATCTGTGGACAGACCTAATTTAAAACCGCCCTCGTAGACCTTGTCATGGTCAGGGAGCATCTCACAGGCCATAGCAGCTCTCCCCGCAAACACTGGGAGAACACCCTCTGCCATGGGGTCGAGAGTGCCGCCGTGACCGAGACGCTTCATTTTCAGTATCCCTCTGAGCTTAGCGATAACATCAAAGGATGTGAAACCCTTGGGCTTATACATGCAGATGATGCCATTAAGCTCATTTTTTGTATCAGTAACCGACATTGTGAAGCTCCTCTGTGCATGCTTTCAGAAGCTGCGCCTTTACGTCGTCAAGCTCTCCTGTAATAGTACAGCCCGCCGCACGGATATGACCGCCTCCGCCGAAGCCCGAGCATATTCTTGATGCATTAGCGTCTGTGCCTGTGCGGACAGATATCTTGAAGCGGCCGGGGTCCTTTTCGCGGACTGTCACAGCTATCTCCACGCCCTCAAACTGCATGGGAAGAGAAGCTATCCCGTCGAAATCGTCGGCAGAAATGCCGCTTTCATTTTCCTCGTCAAGAGTGACGGAGGTCATGGCGCATTTTCCGTCACAAAGCAGCTCTGTATTCTTTATGATAATGCCTTCCGCCTTAACTCTGGACGGACTTTTTATATCGAAGAGCCAGCGGTTCAGCTTTGCCGCAGCAAGGGGAAATTCATACTTATAAAGCTCTGCGGCTATCATATGAGTTTCAGGTGTGACGCTTTCAAACTTGAAGCAGCCCGTATCGGTAGCAATCCCCGTGTACAGGCACATCGCCGCAGTTTCGTCGATAGCTATCCCCGCCGTTTTCAGCAGAGTATACACCACCTCGCAGGCAGCAGCGCTTTTCTCGCCGAGAAGCAGTCGCTTTGCATAGTCTGTATTGGTGATATGGTGATCTATGCACAGGTCCACCTTATCGCCGTAATCGGACAGCTTACCCATAAGCTTTGTATCGGCGATATCCACAGCGATTAGCTGCTTCGGCTCCACGTTCTGGGGCGCATACCATTCCTTAAGGAAATCATATCTGGAAGGAATAGGATCTGAGCAGACGACATCGGCTCTTTTACCGGACTGTCTCAAAGCTCTGCACAAGCCAAAGCCGCAGCCTAAGGTATCTCCGTCAGGACTTGCGTGAGTGATTATAAGAACATCGGTGCAGCTATTAAGATATTCTGCTGCTTCCTCAAAGCCAATACGCATAGTGTTTCAATCCTTTCCTTTATAGGTATTATTCCTCGGAGGAGCCTTCCTCCGTATTTTCGTCACCATTATTATCCGCCGACGAAATATTTTCCAGCATACGCTCGATCTCGGCGGAATGTTCGATAGAATTATCGGCGATAAATTTCAGCTCGGGGCATTTTTTCAGATGAAGCTTATTTGAGATAGCCTTCTTAAATATCCAGCCGGCGCTTTCAAGACCCTTAACAGCGCTCTTAGCTGCATCTATGCCCTCAAGGCTGGAGATATACACCTTACAGTGGGAATTATCGCCCGAAAGCTCAGTCCTCACAACGGACACAAGACCGCTGTTCACTCTGGGGTCCTTTATCTCAGTAAGGATAAGGGACGAGATTTCTCTTTTGATATCCTCTGAAAGGCGTCTGTTTTTAAAGCTCTGCATATGCTGCGCTCCTCTCTTTTAGAAGCATTTTTTAGAAGCAAGAGGCAAGATGTTCTCCTACTCCTGTTATTGCTTGTTATTGTATATATATTCGGCTGTGTTTTGTTTCAGCACGATTAGTTACTGTTCATAGTTCGGGGTTGTCTTACTGTGTTTGTAGATTTGCTTTAGGTTTACCTACTATTCACGGTTCGTTTTCGGCGGAGCAGAGCTCCGCGCATTTGATTCAAATGC
>CAMEYZ010000055.1 GCA_945947715.1 uncultured Clostridia bacterium
AACAGAGGAAGCGGCTTCCAGATACTTTTTATCATTACAGTGAGAATATGCGTTGATGAAGCCTACGATGCTTTCCGCCTGGACCCACCATACTCTCTTTCTGTCGATAACGTTGTTTTCGCGCTCATTGTTGACTGCGCCATTTTCAAGAGCGACATTGTAAATCTTCTCGGCAATCTTAAGATTCTTCTCCTGCCAGTCCTTGATGAGCTTTTCATCGCCGATAGTATCACAGGCTCTGTCGATAAGCCATGTAGCCTCGATATCGTGACCATATGAATAGATATCGCCGATAACGTCCAGATTCACATCAAAGAACACCTTCAGCTTGTGATTCTGAGCATCGTATATCTTGTCTGCGGTGATATCCAGCAGGAAGCGGAGTCTTTCTTCGACTCTCTTATCCTTCGACGCTTCAAGAAGGACAGTATATCCCTCGATAAGATGAAGAACGGTATTCATGGTCTTGTCAGCCATAAGTCCGTTTTCGGAGAGGGCATCGTTCTCGATAAGCTTCCAGTCCTTGGAGAAGGCCTCCATGTACGCGATATCGTCGGTGCATTTTTCCTCCACGGTATCAAAAAGCTCAAATGCCAGCTTGAGAGCGTCCTTATCGCCGCATGCAAGGAAATAGGTCGAAAGCGCATAGATAGCAAATGCCTGATTATATGTATGCTTCATGCTGTCGTTAACTGTACCGTCGTAATTCATCATCCAGTACACGCCGCCATTTTCGCGGTCAACGCACTTATCCCGCAGGAACTCATACGCATGACGGGCATTGTCAAGATTTTTTTCTCCGCCGATGGAACGATACACCGAAGAGTAGAACCAGAGTATCCTCGAATTGAGGATAACGCCCTTAGTCCCCTTTTTGTCAAGGACAAGGTCGTTGTCCATCTGGCCGTAGAATCCGCCATTTTCGTCGTCTCTGAGTGCGTCCCAGAACGGGATTATGTGATTTTCAAGCTCGCTTTTACATTCCTTGATAAGCATTGACAGTTCCTCTTTTCATTTTATGTAACGGATAATAAATTGTCCGCAGATATCTGACATATCAAAAACCGCCGCCTGCCCGATGTGACAGGCAGCGTATATTATTATTTCAGGTCTCTTCCGCAGCAGTTCTTAAATTTCTTGCCGCTGCCGCAGGGACAGGGATCATTTCTGCCCACCTTTTTAACGCGTCTTCCGCCGGACAGGCTTCCTGTACCGGGAGCGTCTACCTGAGCCACTCTTTCACGCTTAGGCTGTTCGTTGTTCTTAAGCTGAATCGTGAAGAGCAGACGAACGGTCTCCTCGCGGATAGATTCTATCATAGCATCGAACATCTCGAAGCCCTCGTAACGATACTCGACAACGGGGTTCTTCTGTCCGAAGGCACGCAGTCCGATACCCTTTCTCAGCTCGTCCATATCGTCGATGTGAGCCATCCACTTAAGGTCAACGACCTTAAGGAGTATAACTCGTTCAAGCTCTCTGAGCACATCGCTGCCGATAGTTTCCTCACGCTTGTTATAGTATTCAAGAGCTCTGTCGTTAAGAGTCTTGACGATATCCTCCTTGTCGGTGTTTTCAAGCTCTTCAACAGTGAACTTGAAATCCTCAGAGGTGGTAAGCAGTCCTCTGAAATGCTCGCGGAGACCGTCCAGGTTCCACTCGTCCTTGGAAACGCCGTCGATAAGATACTGATTTACGCCATCATTTATCCAGTCGGTTATCATCTTAAGGATATACTCGTGGATATCCTCGCCGTTTAATACCTTAGCTCTCTGATCGTAGATGATCTGACGCTGAGTAGACATAACGTCGTCATAGTTGAGGACGTTCTTTCTGATACCGAAGTTGCGTCCCTCGACCTTCTTCTGTGCAGATTCGATGACCTTCGTGAGCATCTTGGATTCGATAGGCATATCCTCTTCAACGTTGAGGGTCTCCATCATGCCTGTCAGCTTGTCTCCGCCGAAGAGTCTCATAAGGTCGTCCTCCAGCGAGAGGAAGAACTGGCTTTCGCCGGGGTCTCCCTGACGTCCCGCACGTCCTCTGAGCTGATTATCTATACGGCGGGATTCATGGCGCTCGGTACCGAGGATAAAGAGTCCGCCGGCTTCCTTGACCTTTTCCGCCTTTTCCTTGATAACCTCATTGTGCTTGTCGTAGAGCTCCTTGTACTTAGCTCTTGCAGCGAGGACCTCCTCGTCGTCGGTATCCGCAAAGCCCACAGCCTCGCTGATAAGCTCCTCTTCCATGCCCAGCTTGCGCATATCTGCCTTTGCGAGGAACTCGGCGTTACCGCCCAGAAGGATATCGGTTCCACGGCCCGCCATGTTGGTCGCGATAGTTACCGCTCCCAGCTGACCTGCCTGAGCAACGATCTGTGCTTCCTTTTCATGCTGCTTAGCGTTGAGGACCTGATGCTTGATGCCGCGCTGAGTGAGCATTTTTGAAAGCTTTTCCGACTTGTCGATAGAAATTGTACCCACCAGAACAGGCTGTCCCTTTTCGTGGCACTCAACTATCTTTTCGATAGCAGCCTTAAACTTGCCGTTCTCGGTCTTGTAGATAACATCGTGATGATCTATTCTCTGAACAGGACGGTTTGTAGGTATCTCGATAACGTCCAGCTTGTAGATCTCTCTGAACTCGTCCTCCTCGGTCATAGCGGTACCGGTCATACCGGACAGCTTGTGATAGAGACGGAAGAAATTCTGGAAGGTGATGCTGGCCATAGTCTTGGACTCGTGAGCGACCTTAACGCCCTCCTTAGCCTCGATAGCCTGATGAAGTCCGTCGTTGAAGCGACGTCCCATCATAAGACGACCGGTGAACTCATCAACGATAACGACCTCGCCGTCCTTGACGATATAGTCAATATTGTTCTTCATTACGCCGTTTGCCTTAAGAGCCTGGTTGATGTGATGAAGAAGAGTAGAGTTTTCCGCATCGTAAAGATTTATAACATTGAAGGCCTTTTCCGCCTTTTTAACGCCCTGACGGGTGATAGTGGCAGTCTTTGCCTTTTCGTCGATGATGTAGTCGTAATCCTCTGCCAAGTCCTCCTGGTCCTGCTTGTCGTCCATTTCAACGACAATGTAAGGCTTAAGAGTCTTAGCGAACTTATCCGCCTGAGTATAGAGCTCAGTGGACTTGTCACCCTTACCCGAAATGATAAGAGGAGTACGTGCCTCGTCTATGAGGATAGAATCGACCTCGTCCACGATAGCGAAGTGGAAGTCTCTCTGGACCTTTTCCGCCTTGTAGATGACCATGTTATCACGGAGATAATCGAAGCCGAACTCATTGTTGGTACCGTAGGTGATATCGCAGTTGTATGCCTCACGGCGCTCGTCGTTGTCCATGTCATGAAGGATACAGCCGATAGTAAGTCCCAGATAACGGTATACCTTACCCATTTCCTCGGACTGGGACTTAGCCAGATAGTCGTTAACTGTAACGACGTGGCAGCCCTTGCCTTCAAGAGCGTTCAGATAGGACGCGCAGCAGGCAACGAGAGTTTTACCTTCACCAGTCTTCATTTCAGCGATACGGCCCTGCTGGAGGACAATAGCGCCCACTATCTGCACAGGGAACGGCTTTTTGCCAAGAACACGCCATGCAGCCTCTCTAACGGTAGCGAGAGCCTCAGGCATGATGCTGTCGAGGGATTCGCCGCCCTCAAGACGCTCCTTGAATTCCTTAGTCTTGCCCTTCAGCTCAGCGTCTGAAAGGTTAGTATATTCCTCGTCGAGAGCGAGGACCTTATCCTTGATAGGTTCGATCTTTTTAAGCTCGCGCTTGCTGTAATTTCCGAACAGTCCGTCTAAAAGTCCCATTTACTTTATTCCACCTTAATTCAAATTATAATTCGGCAAATGAATACAATATACGTATTATATTTTATTATAACTCAAACCGATTTTTTTGTCAAGCAAATTATATAACATATTTTCTACTTTAAATCAATACGCAAAATAGAATGATACTGTCCGGGATTTTTTGTGCATTTTTCCGAAATGTTTTCCGGAGAAAAAAAACGGATATATGAATATATCCTCCCAAAACGCACATAATACCCCCATAATATTTAATAGGAGGAATCACAATGTCAACCGATTTTGCCAAAAGTCAGACCGCAGTAAACCTAATGAGAGCCTTTGCGGGAGAAAGCCAGGCGCGCAACAGATACACCTTTGCCGCCGATGAAATGAAGAAAAAAGGCTACTATTTCCTGTACAACATCTTCACCCTCACAGCAAACCAGGAAAAGGAGCATGCAAAGATATTCTATGACCACCTGAAGACCCTTTCGGGAACAAATATCATTATCCCTGACGCAGGCTATCCTGTGGATAATTACGACGAGCCCGAAAAGCTGCTTCGGTCGGCAGAGCATAACGAAAACGAGGAATTTGAAACTGTCTACCCCGCCTTTGCGAAAATAGCCCGTGAGGAAGGCTTTGCTGCAGTGGCTCATAGCTTCGAAATGATTGCAAAAATCGAGGAAGCTCACGGAAAGCGCTTTGCCTGCTTTGCGAAGCTCATGGAGGATTCAGCCATGTTCACCGGCAGCGAGGATACCGAGTGGCTGTGCCTGAACTGTGGAAATATCCACAAGGGCAATCCTCCCGAAAGATGTCCTGTCTGCGCGGTGGGCAAGGGCTATTTCGTGCCCTACAAGTATTACTGCTTCGTTGCCCAGCAGTATGGACTATCGGAAATTTTGTGAACAAATTGTAAAATAATCCAAACTACTTGACAAACGCCTGCGATTAGTATATAATTAAATATGCTGATTGACAAGCGTTGTTAGCTCAGTTGGATAGAGTGACTGACTACGAATCAGTAGGCCGAGGGTTCGAGTCCCCCACAGCGCACTGCAAATCTCCGTATCTGCTTTGGATACGGAGATTTTTTATAGTTTACATGCTAAAGCAAGGAAAAGAACAACAAAAAATTATACCGCAGGTGCAAAACAACGCACCCGCGGTATTTATTTACTTATATCCGTTAACTGTCAACTGAATCAAACCCCGAATTTCTTAACGATATCCTTCAGCGCGGATGCCTGGCTGTTGAGCTCCTCCGCAGAAGCTGCGCTTTCCTGCGAGCTTGCCGCGGCGGTGGAAACATAGCCCGACACCTTGTCTATCTTGTCCCTGATAGCCTCAATGTATTCGCTCTGACTGTGAGATTCCTCGCTTATGCGCACAGTGAGCTTTTCTATCTCAGCAGACATATCCACTACCTTGTTCAGGGACATCGCCGCAGACTGAGCATACTTCATGCCGCCTGCCACAGCCTCCGAAGAACGTCCGATAAGCTGTGCTGTGCGAACGGAAGCCTCCGAGCTTTTTCCCGCCAGATTTCTTACCTCGTCGGCTACAACAGCAAAGCCCTTGCCCGCCGCTCCCGCCCGGGCAGCCTCAACAGAAGCGTTCAGTGCGAGAATGTTGGTCTGGAATGCTATGTCCTCGATAGTGCCGATTATCTTGCCTATCTCCTCAGAAGCGCTTGATATATCGTCCATGGCGGTGAGCAGCTTACCCATTTCCCGACCAGTATCTATAATGACTCCCTCAGTCTCCTTAGCCGCATTTCTTGCAGCATCAGTATGAGAAACATTTCTGCGTACAGCCTCTGCCACCGCAGCCGTATCGGACATAATCTCCTGCATGACCTCTGTCTGACCGGAAACAGTTTCTGCCAGGGAGGAAGCGTCCTTGGATACGCCGTCCGCTCCGCTGAACACAGCCTCTGCGGCACCGTCGATGCTGCCGAAGATACCGCCCAGCTTCTGGGATATACTATCAAGAGAATGCTTTATCTTCACATAATCTCCGATATACTCGACCTCAGAAGTCGTGGAAAAATCCCCTCGGGATATGCAGTCGAGTCGGTTTGAAATGTCGTCTATGTAATTCTTTACGATGCGGTTGTTGTTTTCAATGGTACGGCAGACGTCGCCAATCTCGTCCTCTCCGTCATAGGAGAAGGACACGTCCAGGCAGCCCTCTGCCACTCTTCCGGAATCCTCTGCCACAGTCTTCAGCGGACCGAACGCCTTTTTCAGCGAGAAGGCCACGAAAATAGAAATAATCACGCCAAAGCCTACCAGCAGTATAAGGAACAGAATAATGATGTTATTGATGCTTCTGAACAGCTCAGCGTGGTCCAGCATATAGCCCAGCCGCCAGCCTGTAAAGGCGATTTCCATTTCAGCATACTCCGCGCTCTGTCCGTTGTAGTCCTTCACAGAGATAAGTCCGCTCCGTGCAGCTTCGGAGGAATAGTTCTCCATTTTATCAGCGAGAGAGACGGTAATATTTTCTCCGTTATCCCCCGATTTTGGAGTAAATTCATCATTTTCGTGAACGATAATGCTTCCGTCGGAGGCGGTCAGAAGAGCATACCCGTTTTCGTCGATATGGAGCTCCTCAACAACAGCCTGTAGCTGATCTATAAAAATGTCCGCGCCAAGCACACCGATAAGCTTTCCGTCCTTTTCTATCTTGCGAGCACAGGTGATGACCTGCTTTCCGGTCTGGCTGTCGGTATATGGGTCAGTGATGATAACACTGTCCGAAGCAGCAGCGTCCTTATACCAGCTTCTGGAGGTGGGGTCATATTCCCCCGGAGCAGGCTCCCAGCCGCCTCCGAATATACAGGACGTATCCTCGAAGCCCACATAAAAATCAAAAACATCATTGTCCCGGGCGATGCAGTCTGCGAGGAACTCGGCACATTTTGCTTTATCCTCGTCATAATCTCTGTCTGCCAGCTCAGTAGCCACAAAGTCCGTAACAAGCACCTTTCCCTCCAGCCATGCATCCATTGATTTTCCGCAGGATTCAAGCTGAGCAAAAACGGTATCGACCTTCTGATAATAGTAGGTAGATGATGAAATTATGTTAGCCGCTGTTGAGATAAGAAAAATTGCAAGGACAACTATTGATACTATCAAAATGCTGATTCGTCTTCGAAGTCCGATCTTATGTTTTTTCTGCATACTACATTCCCCGTTTCATTATTGGCACCGGCATAAAGCCATATAATATCATAGTAATTATATCATATATCTTTTAACAATTCATGGCGGTAAAGTAAAATAATCCAATCTTTTTTAGATACTTTCTGTGCAAATTGCTATAATTTTCTAAAGCGCTCGGAAATATGTCATGTAAACCTGTGGCTGCGGATTTTCCGAAAAAAGCATACTGATATTGGTTGAAAAGACTGCAAAATCAATGTATAATGATATTATCACATAGGAAAGGACGTTAATAAAATGAGTTTCGGTCAAAATCTGCAGTATCTGCGCAGGCTCCATAACAAAATGACTCAGGAGGAGCTTGCAGAAGCTATGAACGTAAGTCGTCAGACCGTATCAAAATGGGAGCTTGACGGCGCATATCCCGAGGTGGATAAGATGATAGAGCTGTGCGGGATATTTTCCTGCACACTGGACCAGCTGGTGAGGTGCGACCTGAACGTGTGCAGCAGCGCATATTCGGACCTCTGTGTGACCATCACGGAGGAATTTAGCTATGTAAGATATGCGGTAATAAGCCCCGAGCCCGAGGATGATGCCAAGGAGCATATCCTCAGATTAGCTAAAAAATTCGGAGATACTTCTCCTGATGTGATAGGCTGGGACTTTCCCGTCGTATCTCAGAAGCAGATAAACGTTTTTCATATGCACGGCTACGCAGCGGCATGGGTGCTCCCCGAACAGATATCCTCGCTCCCGGAAGCCGATATCATCACCCAGAAAGCACACAAATACGCAAAAATAACCATAACCGACCCGTTTTCCGCACCCTTTGACCTGATACCGAATGCCTACAAAACGCTGATGTCCTATATGCAGGTAAACGGCCTGAAGCACTGCACAGACAAGAATATCCTGAGCTGCTTTGAGCGGGAATATGTACGGGACGACGTGATTTATATGGACGTGTATATCGCAGTTGAATAATTTTCCGCCACCGCAGATGTGAAGAATCCCTTCATATCTGTGGTGTTTTTTGTAAGTGATGAACTATATTGAGCCCCAAGCAAAGGTCGTGCATTTTGAGACGATGAGTGGAATCCTCACCGTGGAAAGAAAAAATGATACCTATGAAATGTCCCTGCCGATAAGACTCCCCGAAAAGCTGGACGTTACAGCTGAAATATCCGATATACTTGGCTTTTCGCCGATAGAACTGTACTCCCAGCGGGACCTTTATGCGGTAATGGAAAGCGAGGAAGCTATCATAAATTACAGCCCCGACTATAATAAGCTGAAAAAGCTGGATAAATGGATGGGGATAGTCCTCACCACAAAGGGCAGCAGCTGCGATTTTGTATCAAGATTTTTCTGTCCCGAATTAAAGCTCGAAGACCCCGTAACAGGCTCGTCCCACAGCAGTCTTGTTCCGCTGTGGTCGGAAAAGCTGGGAAAGACTGAGCTTACAGCAAAGCAGCTCTCAAGGCGGGGAGGCACTCTCTATTGCAGACTGTGCGAAAATGATGTAAGGATATCCGGCAGCGCAGCGCTGTATCTACATGGAGAAATACTGATATGAAATGTTCTGAAAGGGAGGACTACAATTGACTGCCCCAAAAATGATAATGTTCGACTACGGCCAGACCCTTGCAAACGAAGCTCACTTTGACGGAATCGCAGGAACAAGAGCTCTGCTGGGATACGCCACCGTAAACAAGCATTCTCTGACTGCAGAGCAGGTCCAGAAAAGAGCTGACGAATTAAATCATGAGCTCGGACGATTCGACCCTAAAACAAGGCATCTGTTTAAGATAGAGGTGCCAAGCTATGCATTTTCAGCGTATCTGTACGAATCGTTGGGGATAAAGCTGTCACTGTCTCCTGAAAAAGCAGACCGAATCTTCTGGGACGCTTCCTCCCCTGCCGTACCCACCGAAGGAATCTCAGAGCTGCTCACCTTTCTGAAAAAGCAGGGTATCCGCACGGCTGTGATAAGCAACATCTCCTACAGTGGAAACACACTGAAAGAACGCATTGACAGACTTCTCCCCGATAACGAGTTTGAGTTTATCATTTCCACCGCAGACTACATGTTCCGCAAGCCCAGCAGAAGGATATTTGAGCTGGGACTGACAAAGGCGGAGCTTTCCGCAAAAGAGGTCTGGTATATCGGAGACAATTTTGAGTGTGACATCATCGGTGCACATAATTCAGGAATATTCCCCGTTCTGTATGACGGTGCCTCGGCTAAGACAGCCCCTGTCACTGCCGATTTTGATTTTCTGCATATACATCACTGGCAGGAGCTTACCGATATCCTGTCCTGAAATCTACACAAAAACGGTCGGAAACCGCAATTTCCGACCGTTTTCATTTTATATGCATGAAATTATTCCGAAGTCTCTTCGTCCTGGGCAGGCTCTTCTGCAGGAGCTGCTTCTGTTGTGACTGAGGGAGCAGTGTAGGTGGTCTCAGCTGAGCTGCCACTCCTTGACTGTTCCTGCTCAAACTGTTCAAGCAGCGAAGTTACGTCGATCATAGCCGAGGTCCCGTCCCCGGATACCATTGAGGGAAGCTTTCCGTCCCACTTGTCTATGTATTCCATAAGTATCATCTGGGGTGTGAGCTCCTGCGATTTCAGACGATAAGCCTCCGCTTCTGCCTGAGCCTTTGCCACAGTCTGCTCCGCCTCGACCTTAACTCTCTGGAGGTCCTGCTCCGCCTTAAGAGCGTTCTGCTGAGCGGTCTGCTTTGCCTCGATAGCCGCATTGTACTCGGCAGTGAAATCGAAGGAGATGATATTGAATATCTGGACCTCAATGCCGTAGGAGCTTATCTTTTCGGAGAGCAGCTCCTTCATCTGATCGCTTATTGCCTGACGGGAGGTGATAAGCTCCTCAGCGGTGAACTTTGCAGTGACCGCCTTGACGCACTCATGGATAGCAGGAGCGATGATGATGCTCTCGTAATCCAGTCCCACGTTCTGATAGATATCAGCAGAGCTTTCGTTTCTGACACGGTAGTTCAGCGCAATGGTGCTGGACACCGTCTGCAGGTCCTTTGAAGCGGAGCTGCACTCCACTTCTGCCTTAAGAACACGATTGTCGATCTGAATGATATCCTGAATGAAGGGTATCTTTGTATGAAGTCCCTCAGAAAGCACGTTGGGGGATACCTTTCCGAAGGTGGTCACAACTCCCGTGTGACCTGCGTCAACGGTGGTAAAGGTGTTGAAAAGCACTATCAGCACCACAAGTATCACTATGACTGCGGTAACTATCCTTCCCACTGTTTTCCCTGCCCCTCCCGAAGGAGCGGTGCTATATGTTGTGTTGTTATCTGCCATTTGTTATAGATTCCTTTCTGTACCTGTGATGAGGCTTTTGTCAAAATGCTATATCTTCTTCGTCATAGTCATAGATGTCCGAGGGGTCAAAGTCATAGTCCTCGTAATCATCATCGTTCCTGCGGAGCTTATCTCCGAAAACATCGTAGATAAGTCTTGCTGCGGTGATTATCAGAGAAAGCACAGAGATCACCAGAATAGCGACCTGTATCCCATTACGAACGGACTCATCCCTGTCCGAGGAACAGGAATCGAAACTAAGTAAGCTGTTTTTCACTATCGTGTTCACTCCCTTCAATGTCATCATTCTGTTTACTCCTTTCTAATCTGTCATGTTGTGTTGAATCATTTATCTTCCAGACCGCGCAGAGCCCTGATTTCTTCCTTGTCCACGCGTATCTTTCCGTCGCGAATGACCTCCACCTGGTCCTTGCTTATGGAAATGGGAGCGTCATCGGATTTTTCCCGCTTCACCTTAAGCATGCCTGTCAGGAGATTTACCTCCTCCACATAGCCCTTGAAATCGGGAGTTTTGACATATGCTCCCACCTTGGGAGTGACCTTGAGAAGCTCCTCATAGCAGTCCTGCTCGTACTTTAGGCAGCACATCAGTCTGCCACAGGTGCCGGATATCTTGGTGGGATTAAGAGAGAGCCCCTGTTCCTTAGCCATTTTAATGGAAACAGGCTGGAAATCCCCCAGGAATGCCTTGCAGCAGAAGGGTCTGCCGCACACGCCCAGTCCCCCCAGCATCTTCGCCTCGTCCCGGACGCCAATCTGCCGCAGTTCTATCCTTGTGCGGAAGACCGAAGCAAGGTCCTTGACCAGCTCACGGAAATCCACTCTGCTCTCTGCTGTAAAATAGAACAGCATCTTATTGTTGTCGAAGGTACATTCCACGTCCACCAGCTTCATATTGAGCTTGTGAGCGACAATCTTTTCCTGGCACACCTTCATGGCATTTTTTTCCTTAGCACGATTCTGCTCCACGGTCTTAAGGTCAGCAGGTGTTGCCGTGCGGATTATCTCCTTAACGTGAGCCACCAGCGTATCCTCCCCGACCCCGCGGTTTTCGATGACCACCTCGCCGCACTCCACGCCCCGCGAGGT